>NZ_JASJOJ010000007.1:0-137153 GCF_038519165.1 Photobacterium sp. SP02 | reverse complement strand
TTGAGGCTATCCATAGCGATTTGACCACCTGAAAGAGAAGCCTCAATTAGATCATATTCTTACTTAGAATGGTATTATTAGAAACCCAGTCAGTGATGGCTGGGTTTTTTGCTACTTGGTATTTAATCCACTGCTTGTAGAAGAAGCCGTCTACTTAACTGCGAGGGGGCTGGGTCAGTACCATCAGAAATATACTCAGATTACAGGATGGTAGGTAGGTGCATCACTTGTAACGATAAAATGCTTATTGAGGAGCTCAGTCAGGTGAATTTTATATTCTTCATTACGGTGATTTCCAAGTAGCTGAGCAATCTCCTGGCCGACAGGAGAAAAGCGGTAATATAGCAAGCTTAAGCCATTTTTGGCGGGCTGGATTTGATAATCATTCCCCTGATAATGAAAAGGCAGGGGTGTACCATTCTGGAGTTTTCCCGACTCTAATTCAGTGTTTAATATCAGCCCCAGACCCATTAGCTCCAGCAAATGTGAATACGGTAAGTGATAGTGTCCCAGATTGAGCCTGTCGATGGATGGCTGCTTAAGAAGGAAACCTGAACGATATTTCAGGCCTGTTAGCAGCTTTTTGCTGCTATCTTGGCCGAAATGGCAGGCTAACAAGCAGGCTCGCCGAAATAATTGAGCGTCACGCTGCGTCATCTGCTGGAAGGTTATCATCGCTTTTAGGGAAATAGAGCCAGGGGTAATAATCTCTTGACGAAGAATACGGCTCCATAGCTTCTGCATGGAGGGGCTGTAAATATCCTGGGCTATGGTAATGAAATGATGGATCCAGTCAGGATCAGGCTCTCCGGCTGTTTCATCTGAGCAGTTGTCATAACAAAGCCTGAAGATACGCTCTAAATTCTGTTGCTGGCGCTGCCGTATGCTTTGCTGGCGACTTTCGGTGCGTTCTTGCAGTGTTTTATCGTGATCTTCGTCGATCTGAGCATTCACGTCATTATGACGGGCTATGGATTGAACCCGAAAGCGGCTACTTTTTATTGCATTCTTTGAATGACTTTTCTTATCTGTTACCGGTACTACATGGCTTGGCTCATTACTGGCCTGACTTTCGGTTTGCATACAAGTTTCACTCTCAACAGTTATACCTATAGTTTTTACATTTGATCGTTATCTTTGGCAAGAGGCGTGACTTTTGTGTTAATAGATGGTTAAATTTGTGGGTCGCCCGGCGTGATGAAGCTGTGCTATCAAGGAGGGGCTGATGACGAAAAAATTCAGTAAGCGATTAACAGAGGTGTTATTACTGCTTGGGTATGTCGTGATTTTGGCTTACCTTGCTGCGCATGTGTAAGATAAGCCAAAAGTCAGTAAGGCTACTTATCCGGCATCGTCGTATTCTTCAATCAGTGAGCCGTGGAGCAGGTAACCGGTTTCTGCAAGCTCGTGCTCTATGGTTTGTACATTTAACTTTCCTACCACATATACAACATCCCAGAGTTGCTGAACGGGTGCGCCTTTAGGAAACTTCACATAGATGATTTGGTTCGGTGGTGGAGGCGGTACGTGGATGCAGGCACCAAAATAAGGTACGAGTAAAAACTCGGTAATGATGTTTTCATCGCCTTCCAGGGGGATGACAAACCCGGGAATTTTTACCAGGCTTCCGTCCAGTTCCGTTCGAACTGATCCTATATGTTGTTGAACCGCCGTTTGATCACCTTCATGATTAGCAACAGGCATGCCTTGCTGATTAAACAGGTTCCTTTCTTTCTCGGGAATTAAATCTAACCAATCCAGGGTGAGTGGTTCCTGGGCAGCCACTGTCAGAGGGAACCAGCAGCATAAAGCAAACAACCAGTATTTCATGTGATCTCCTTAAATACGAATGGTCATGCCATCGGCTAATGAAAAATGGTATGCACGAAGTGCCGGAATCAGGCTGGTGAACATGCCTGCCGATAAAATAAGGCCCATCAGAATCCACTCGTAAATGCTTGGTGGACTGAAAGGTAAAAAGAGGCCAAAGGTTTCAAGCAACCAGTCATGGCAGAGCCAAAGGCCGCTATACAGTAACCCCATTCCGGTAATTATGCCTGTTAATGTCAGTACCGTTGCTTCCAGAAAGAGCAGCCCTGCGATCCAGCCCGGTCTTGCTCCTGTCGCACGTAAAATAGCCATTTCGCGTCGTCTTTCATTCAGGCTGGTCAGCAGACTGGATAACATGCCAAGTAAGCCGGCTATGACAACGAACACAGAAACAACCATCAGTGCCTGCTCGGCAATTGACATCATTCCCCACAGTTCGTGAAGGGCGACTCCTGGCATAATGGCGCTTAAGGGCTCATCTGGGAAATTATTGATGAAGCGCTGCAGTGCGAAAGTATGAATTTTCGAGTTAAGTCCCACCAGGACAGCGGTGATCTGCTGCGGTTCGAAATGTTGTTGATCCAGCGCTCCGACTTGGGAGGCATTCGTCAGGCGGGTCCCGGACTCCCATCCCACATGAATGGCTTCTATGGCACCTAGCGACACATGCACACTGCGATCGACCGGGGTACCGGTTGGCGCCAGTATACCGGTCACTACGAACGGCAGGTTATCGTGGCGAGTAAAGGCTTTATCACTGATCCCATGTGCAATGATTATCTTGTCACCGAGTTGATACCCCAGTTTTCGCGCAACCTCAGCCCCGATCACTGTCTCAAACAGGCCGTGGAACATTTCACCTTGACTGAAAGACAGCGGTTGCTTGCTGCCATAACGATAATGGCGGAAATAGTCTTGATTGGTGCCGATAACACGAAAGCCTTGATGGGAGTCACCCAGTGAAATGGGAATTGTCCATTTGACATTTTTCTGTTCGCTTAGCGTCTGGTAGGTTTTCCAGTCAATATTATTGGTGGCATTACCAATTCGAAAAATGGAATAGAGCAGCAGATTGACCTGCCCTGAGCGTGCACCAACAATCAGGTCTGTGTCTGAAATTGTTTGTGCAAAACTGGCTTTGGTCTGAGTGCGGACTTTCTCTACACCGAGCAGCAAGGTGGTGGAAATGGCGACGGTGAGAATAGTTAGTAAGGCTGTGGCCCTGCGATTAAGCAGGCTTTGCCATGCAAGGAGTATCATGGTTTTCAAGATCTGTCCCCCGGCTTGTGCATATTCATATCGGTAAGATCCAGCACACGGTCAAAATCTGTCGTCAGTGTCGGATCGTGACTGACAAAAAGCAGGCTGGTATTGGCTTGCCGGCACTCTTCCATGAGTAATCGGAGAAAGTGGTTACGGTTATCATGATCCAGTGCCGATGTCGGTTCATCCGCAATCAGCAGGGCCGGCCTGCCAATCAAGGCACGGGCGGCGGCAACACGTTGTTGCTGGCCTATGCTGAGCTGTGTGACAGGGCGGCTCAGGCATTCGGCGGGCAATTGCAGCGCTTGCAACAAGCGGCGTGCTTCCTGAGCCGGGTGCTTAGTCGCCTGCCTGCGTCGTGCTGAAAAATGACAGGGCAGCAGTACATTGTCCAGAACGGATAAATAGGGAAGCAAATTAAATTGCTGGAATATGTAGCCAATATGATCAGCGCGCTGACGATCCCTGTTTGAAGAAGACAGATCGCTGAAAGGCTGATCCAGCAAGTGAATACTACCTTGTTGTGGTTTGTGTATCCCCGCCATGACACTGAGCAGCGTCGATTTCCCGCTGCCACTGGGCCCTTTCAGAAAGACTTTCTCCCCCTTTGCCAGAGAAAAAGCCGGAATGTTAAGGGTGTCGGTGTCTTGCACTGGCCAGCGAAAACGTATTTTTTCCAAAGACATGACAGTCATGATTGTCTCCGATGCAAGGGAGCCTGCCGACTCCCTTGCTGTAAGCTAACTTAGAAACGAAATACGGGTTGGGCAGACTTCAGAGTTGCGGCTTTTTGACCCTTATCGCTGATCGCCTGAACCTGGATGTTTTCAGTAGCGGGAAAATGTGAGAACCAGTTCAGTGTCAGCTGCCCTAGCTGTTGTATCTGCTCGCAGCGATAAACAGACTGGACACTGAATTCGGCGTGGCCATGATGGTGCTCATGCTCATGCTCATGCTCATGCTCATGTCCGTCATGATCTTCATGTTCATCATCAGAATGTGACGGTAATGTGTGAGTGGCATGATTGTCTTGCAGTGAACATCTGGCCTCCGCCGGCAGAGAAAACAGCGAGGCGGGTTGGTTGAGTTGCTGCAGCGCGGCGTTCAGGGCTTGTTGTTCAGCCTCTGTCTTGGGCGCATGTTCGAAACCAAGAACATCAGATGCCGGTGCCGTGATTTCAAGCAAGAGATCATTCCCATCCTGAGCAATGTTCAGTTCAACCTGGCCGTGCACATGTGCTTCATGCTGGGTGTTGGCCCAGGAAGGCGAAGAACAGATGGCCGTGGACGCCAGCAGCCAGGAAGCGGCACGTAATTTGTGAGTATGCATGTAAAACTCCAATAATAAGAATAATGTTGAGGGCTAAATGGCCGGATTATTGGAGGTTGACGGGGGATCTCTGGCTGTCGGTGACAGGTTCAGCCAGTCGGCATGCCAGCGGTTGATATTGCTGTGTTGTAGGGGGAGCGCGGAATCTGGCAGTAAGCTAGGAGTGGCCGCCGGTAATCCTGCAGGCAATGCGTGGCAGTATGGGCATGAATGTTCTGAGTGGACAGCTGGATTGAGTGCGCTGAGATCGTGCAGGATCTGGATGGGGCTGGCCAGAATGAACAAGCCGAAGACCAATGCCAAAATGCCGTTATGCCATGCCTTATCGACCCGGATATGCACTTCCCTGTTCCTGCCATACCTAAAAGAGGGTGTAATGATATATTATTACACCCTTGCTCGGAAGGCTGATTACAGCAAAGACTGAATTTTTGACATTGCCTGATCAATGTCATTGCGGCTTAACTCCCCTTCTTTCACAAACACCACTTTACCCGTCGGATCCAGCACGATAATGGCAGAGCTTTCCTCTTTCAGTTCCCAGCGGGAACGAACCTGACCTTTGGCATCAAGGACAATAGATGACCAGGCAAATTCCTTTTTGCTGTCTTCTGCCGAGGATTTAACAAAGCCGCCGGTGCCCCAAATCGCATCATCCTGATTGATGATGGTGGTGGTCTGGTACTTATCATGCGGCAGATTGGCGGACTTGATGGTTTCAATAAAAGGGGCATTGAGCTCTTTGGCTGAGCTTCGTCCGGCGATGGCTTGAATCACCCTGACTTTACCGCTCAGCTGGCTGGTTTGCCAAGGCTGATAGACAACATCGTTGCCTTGCAGAATCAGCTCGCCTTTATCGGCAACGCTGGTGCTGGGTAAAGGCTGACCGACTGTCAGATTATGGGCATGGGCCGGTAACGTGAGGGCGGGTAATAATGCGCAAAGTGATAGCAGTGACTTCATGTTCATGAATGTTATTCCTTGTTTATGGTTGTGCTGCCTTATAGTAGTTGAGTTTTTAACAACTGGTAGAACCAGTTTGTTATCCTTGAAGCGTATCACTGTTTTTGCCTGTCGGTTGCCAGAAATGTGAGGAGTGAAATGCCGCTCAGGCAAAGAAATTGGGCAGGTTGCCGTGTCATGTCCTAAAGTTGGGCGTGTCCGTCGCGTCGCATCAAGAACAATAAAATACAACTGGCAGGCGTTTTGCATATTTTTGACACAAGCGAGGCAACTTTTTTGTCTATTAAGGGTCACAGGTTCTGTGTGTTGAGGGATATTATGCTGAAAATATTTAAACAATATCGTCCAAACCAGATTGCGCGTTATGTGAAAAGTTACTTTCGGGGCCGGTTGTTCATCGTGGGTATCGGGGCTTTCGAGTTTGACTGCGGACGTTTACTCCCCCCCGCCAGCCGTAACAAAAAAGCATTGAGTGTGTTGTCGGAAGTGAATAAAGAAATTCAGGTGCTGGCCGCCGCCAGTTATAGCAGCTAGCGCCAGGACTGGCCTGACGCTGGCTGAGAGATTCACTGAGGAGGCATGCAAACACCGGTTCCGCCCAGGCCGCAGTAGCCCTGCGGATTCTTTTCCAGATACTGCTGGTGGTAATCTTCAGCGTAGTAAAACGCAGCGGCAGGTAAGATTTCAGTGGTGATAGTGGCAACTCGCTGATCTGCCTGCAGGGCCGACTGGTATCTTTCTTTGCTGCTTGCTGCCTGAGCTTGTTGCTCCTGGCTGGTGGTGTAGATGACAGAGCGATACTGGGTACCGATGTCATTACCCTGACGCATGCCCTGTGTTGGGTCATGACTTTCCCAAAATTGAGCAAGCAGCTTATCCAGTGTGGTTTGCGCCGGATCGAAAATCACGCGAACCACTTCAGTATGGCCCGTCTGCCCGGTACAGACTTCCTGGTAGGTCGGATTGGGGGTAAAGCCGCCACTGTAGCCTACCGCTGTGTTGATGACGCCAGGCTGTTTCCAGAACAGGCGTTCTGCGCCCCAGAAACATCCCATCCCCAGTACGATTTCTTCCATACCTTCAGGTACAGCAGCATCTATTCGGGTGCCAAAAATGGCGTGAGTTTCAGAGGGAGTCACTGGTGTTGAACGGCCTGGCAGGGCTGCTTCCGGAGAGATTATCTGCTGTTTATCCATCACACTGTTTTCCTAATTGCACTGTTAATAAGCCAGAAAGTAGAGGATTCACGGCTGACAATCAATAGGAGCGTAATCCTGTTTATGGGCAGACCGGCTTTACCGCGATGATTTTCTTTAGTGCGTAAAGGTTGGCACTTCGCTCAGCTCTTGTCACAATAAAGTATGCGCGTAATCTAATAACATTCTAATAAGTGAAGACAAATAAGAATGATAATCTTGTTTTGGCGCTGCTTGTTAGCAGCCGTCGCTTTAGTGGTAACAATGCCAGCTTTGGCAGAGACAGAACTTAGCATTGTCGGGCTGAAAGGCAGCCTGAAGAAAAATGTGGATATTTATATTGCTGCCATTCCGAAGGAAGATTACAGCACGTCTTTGCGGTTCAAAGGCCAGGTTGAAAAAGAAATCCGTACCGCGCTGAAAGCGCTGGGGCGCTATCAGCCTGATATCGTTTTTAGTGTCGAAGAAGACGGCGAAGACAGCACCCTGACGGTCACGGTTGATGCCGGCCCGAGTACCAAAATTGCCAGAAGTGATATTCAGATCAAGGGCGAAGCCGCTGATGATCTGGACTTCTTTGTTCTCAAACGCGACAGCGATTTAGAACTGGGCCGAACCCTTAACCACGGCAAGTACGATGCATTCAAATCCAGCCTGGAAAGCCTGGCGTTGCGCAAAGGCTATTTCGATGCCGAGCTGAAAACCAGCCGGCTGGAAGTGGCGCCTGGCCGTAATCAGGCTTTTATTCATATCGAATTTGATTCCGGCAAACGCTACAAGTACGGCGATATTCTCATCACCGGCAGTCAGATCAATGAAGCGAAAGTCCGTTCGTTAGCCCCGTTTGATGAAGGTGATTATTATCTGGTCTCGCAAGTGGGGGAGTTTAATCAGCGCCTGTCGAGCGTGGGCTGGTTCTCTTCCATTTTCGTAGGCGGGGATGTGAGCGATCTGGAGGGGGATGTGGTGCCCATTCAGGTCAACCTCAGGCCGGAAGTGAGAAATAAAATCGAAACCGGTATCGGCTATTCGACCGATGTCGGGGCGCGCTTGAAATTCAACTGGCGTAAACCCTGGATAAACAGTGAAGGTCACAGTCTGGATGTCCGCACCGAGATCTCTAAAGTGCAGCCGAAAGTTCAAGCGACGTATAAAATTCCGCTCGACAATGTGCTGGATGATTACTACCAGTTAATCGGGGCGATTCGCTATGTGGACAACCACGACACTATCAGTACCGAGTACCATCTTGGCGTTGAACGTCACTGGAACTTTGATCAGGTCTGGGACGGGGTGGCTTCTGTGCGTTTGCTGTATGAGGACTACAATCAGGGCGCCTTTGAGACAGGCTCCGCCTTTATGGTGATTCCCGGGGTCAGTATTGACCGCACCCGGTTACGCGGCGGCAGCTGGCCGACCTGGGGAGACAAGCAACTGCTGAAACTGGAATATTCCGACCCTGCTCTGGGCTCTGATACCCGTCTGGCAAAACTGCGCGGACGCAGTGCCTGGATTCGCACCTTTGCTGACGATCACCGTGGCCTGGCCCGTCTGGATGCCGGGGCGATCTGGGCGGAAAAGATAGAAGATATCCCACCGTCCATGCGTTTTTTTATTGGTGGAGATAGTACCTTGCGTGGTTACAGCTATGAGTCCATTTCCCCTCGTGACAGCGAAGGTCAGCAGATTGGTGGTGAGTTTATGCTGGCGTCCACGCTGGAATACCAGTACCGGCTGACAGGCAACTGGTGGGGAGCCCTGTTCTACGATTACGGCTCATCCTGGTCAGACACCCCGGACTGGCAGGCAGGGGCGGGTGTGGGCATACGCTGGGCGTCGCCGGTTGGTCCGATACGGCTCGACTTCGCCTGGGGGCTGGATAAGCCTGATGATCGTTTCCAAATACACTTCGTGCTGGGGCCTGAATTATGATCTGGTTGAAGAGATTGACCATTGGCCTGCTGACGTTCGTATTGCTGTTAACCCTGGCGCTTTGGGCCCTGCTATATACTCATGCCGGCGTCAGCATCGCTTTGTGGGGAGCTCAGAAAGCCGTACCCGCATTATCAGTGCAAGGCAGCACAGGTGCCCTGCTGAAAGGATTTACGCTCAGCGGTGTCCGCTACAAGGATGATTTGCTGGAGCTCAGTAGCGACAGCCTCACCCTGGCTATCAATGATGATTGTCTGCCGATTCCGGCCATTTGCGTGCGAGAGCTGAGCCTGAGTGGTTTGACGTTCTCCATGCCCGAATTACCGCCAGGCTCCCCGGAGGAAGAAGAGTCGGGTGAGCCACTGACAGAAATCGCGCTGCCTGTCCCGGTCCGGCTGGATCGTTTGACGCTGAATGACATCGACCTGAATATTCTGGGTAATAAAGTTCGCTGGCAGCGTTTCAGTTCAGCTGCCCAGATGCAGGGCAGCCACTTGACCCTGAAACCTACCGACTGGGAAGGCATAGTGCTGAACCTGGCGCCGCCGGCCGAGAAAGAGATTCAGGAACAGACTGAAGAGCAGGCAAAAGACGTTGCCAAGGCTTATAGCCAGGAAAAGCGTGAGCGCATAGTGCTGCCTGAGGTGGTGCTGCCGCTGAAAGTCACTGTGGAGCGCTTTACCGTGAAAGACTTTTTGCTGGAAAGTGCAACGCCGCAGAAAGTGAATGAACTGGAGTTGATCGCAGAAGCAGAAAAAAGCAGCGTGACGCTGACCCGCTTGTTTGTTGACGTGCCGCAAGCCACACTGGATGCCGAAGGGAAAGCCGAGTTAAGTGGTGAGTACCCACTTACATTGAAAGCCAAATCTGACATTGCGCTGCAGCCGGTGCAGGGACACCATATCAATCTGTCGGCGTCAGGCTCATTACAGCAATTGGTGCTGGATGTGGCACTCAGTGGAAAGCTGGATGCCAAGGTGACGGGAAAACTGTCTCCGCTGGATGCCGATCTTCCTTTTGATCTCAAGGTGGTGAGCAGTCACTTACAGTGGCCGCTTGATGACAAGCCTGATTTTGTTGCCAAAGAGACGGCCATCAATGCCAAAGGGAACTTAGACAGCTTTACCTTTGACGCCGCCACCAAGGCGGACGGCGAGCCTATGCCGGCCGTCGATGTCAGCCTGAAGGGAACAGGATCTCTGACTGAGGTTGTCCTGGAAAGTCTGACCGTTAATAGCCTGGGCGGTCAGGTTACGGGCAACGCTCAGGCGAGCTGGGCCAAAACCGTCAGCTGGCAGGGCAACCTTTCCTTTCGCGATATTCAGCCAGGACTGGAATGGCCCGAAGCGGAAGGTAAGCTGAGCGGTAAGCTCAGTACCTCAGGCGGATTAACCGCGACAGGTGGCTGGTTTGTTAAATTGCCCGAACTGAATGTGGATGGTGAAGTGATCGGCCAGCCTTTCACTCTGGCAGGTCAGCTTGATGCCCAGGATGTGAGCGGCAAAGGGGATCTGGAACTGGTGACGCAAGGTCTGGTGCTGAAGCACGGACCGAACGGGCTGAATGCGAAAGGCAGCCTGAAGCAAACCTGGGATCTGTCTGCATTGGTCAATGCGCCCGATCTTGCGCAGTCAGTGCCCGGTTTACGCGGCAGGGTAAATGGCGATTTGCGATTAAGCGGCACGCTGGCTGAGCCAACGATAGATCTGAATTTAGTGGGACAGGCACTGGGCTGGCAGGATCTGGCCCAGCTAAAAAGCCTGAACCTGACCGGCCGGGTGACGCCACTTCCTGCCCTGACGGCAGATATTACGCTGAGCGCCAGAGAAGGCAGCTACCAGGATGCGGCCAAGCTGGAAGCCTTGGATATCACTTTTCAGGGAACCGAAGCCCAGCACACATTACGTCTTGATCTGAAAGGCGAGCCTGTCAGTACCGCCCTGGCGCTGCAAGGCAGCCTGGACAGACAGCAAGGTTGGCAGGGGATGCTGCTACGCGGCAATCTCGAAACACCGGTTGGCCCGTGGCGGCTGAATCAGCCCACGGCGCTGGCATACAACTTGAGTAAGCAGAGCGTCTCCGTTGCACCGCATTGCTGGCAGCAACAAGACGCCTCTGTGTGTCTGACTCAGCCGTTGGATGCCGGCGCGAGTGGCCAGGCAAGCCTGGCCATCAATAAACTCGGCTTTTCCATCCTGCAGCCGTTCCTGCCACCAGAGATAAAACTGGATGGTGAAGCCAATGCCACAGTCAACGCCGGCTGGTCGCCGCAACAAACACCTGTATTGCAGGCTCAGGTGACCCTGCCTGCTGGCGGATTCAGACAACAGGCGGCAGCGGATCAGCCACCGCTGGCGCTTGGCTGGGATAAAATTACCCTCAACGCTGACATGCGCAATGACGTGCTCACGGCAGACTGGCTGGTGGCCGTTAAAGATAACGGGGATTTGTCAGGCAACGCCCGAATTACCCAGTTATCAGGTGAACAGCAGATAGATGCCAAAGTGAAACTGGATACGTTCCGGCTGGATTTTCTGCAACCTCTGGTCGCTGATTACGATATTTTTAAAGGCCGGGTAGACGCAGATTTGCATTTAACCGGCCCGATCATGCAGCCTCAGGTTAACGGTGTATTCAAAGTCACCGAGCTGAAAGCGATCGGCAGAAAAGTCCCGCTGGATCTTGAACGGGGCGAGATCGTCGCCACGTTCAGTGGCTACAGCGCCATACTGCGCGGCAAACTGGATACCCCGGATGGGCGCCTGGTGCTGCAAGGCGATGCGAACTGGGCCGATATGGCGAACTGGAGTACCAATCTGAAGGTGAACGGGCGTGAGCTTGAAGTGAACGTACCGCCTATGATTGCCATGAAAGTGTCGCCTAACCTGAAGATCAGTGCAGCCCCCCAGGTGGCGGAAATCAGCGGCACAGTGTCCATTCCATGGGGCAGGATCACGGTAGACCGCCTGCCGGAATCTGCGGTACAGGTTTCTGATGATGAAATCCTGCTGACCGATGATCTCAAGCCGGTGGATACCGGCAGCAAGGTGCCTTTTGCCATCAAAACCAATGTGATGGTGAAGATTGGCCCGGATGTGCGTTTATCGGCCTTCGGTTTGGATGCCGGGCTGTCAGGGAATCTCAAGGTCAACCAGCAGGACAAAGCCCCGTTAGTCTATGGTGAAATTAGAGTCGACGACGGGACGTACCGGGCCTTTGGCCAGGAGCTGGTGATTCGTAAAGGCCAGATAACCTTCAATGGGCCAGCGGATCAGCCTTACCTGTCGGTGGAAGCGATTCGGAATCCGAACAACATTGAAGACGATGTGACAGCCGGTATTCGGGTAACCGGTCCGGCCGATGAGCCCAAGGTGGACATTTTCTCTGATCCGGCTATGCCGCAACAGAATGCGCTGTCATACGTGTTACGTGGCCGGGATCTCGACAGCGAATCGCCGGAAGGGGGCGGTGCGATGACCACGGCGCTGATCAGCATGGGGCTGTCACGCAGCAGCCAGCTGGTCGGCAATGTCGGCGAGGCATTCGGGATTCAGGATTTGGCGCTGGATACGGCGGGTGCCGGCGATGACTCTCAGGTCACTATTAGTGGTTATGTCTATCCGGGGCTGCAGGTAAAATACGGTGTGGGTATCTTTAGCCCCATTGGTGAGTTTACCGTCAGGTACAAGCTGCTGCAGGATTTGTATATCGAAGCGGTATCGGGGCTCGACAGTGCCGTCGATTTACTGTATCAGTTTGAGTTTAACTAATAAGGATGTTGTCAGCTGTGCACACACGGGTTTTTGTTTACGGCAGTTTGCGCCGCGGCCAGTCTAATCATGGACTGCTGTGTCGGGCCCATTATCTGGGAGAGTGCCAGCTGGCAGCTTACGCCATGTATGATCTCGGACCTTACCCTGCCGCGATAAAGCAGCCAGGGTCTGAGGGCGTGCTGTTTGGCGAAGTGTATGACGTGGATGCCGACACTTTCCGCGAACTCGATATCCTGGAAGGACTGGGAGAAGAATATTGCCGCGAGCAAGTGGACACACCGTTCGGACTGGCCTGGATCTATCTCTACCTGCAGCCGCTTGAGCGTGCCTTGCTGATCCCGCAGGGAGACTGGTCGAGCTGGTCTTCACTGTGATGGCTTCGCCCACAAAAAACGCTCCCTCGGGAGCGTTTTTTACTGGACGACAATCACGGCGGATTATTTTTCCTGAGCGCGCTTGTAAGATTCCAGGATTTCAGCTTTAGCTGCTTCAACGTCAGCCCAGCCGTCTACTTTCACCCACTTGCCAGATTCCAGCTCTTTGTAGCGCTCGAAGAAATGAGTGATTTGCGCTTTCAGCAGTTCTGGCAGATCGTTCACATCTTTGATGTGATCGTATTCTTTGGTCAGCTTGCTGTGCGGTACAGCAACGACTTTCGCATCTTCACCTGACTCATCAGTCATCTTCAGAACGCCAACCGGACGACAGCGGATCACGGCACCTGGGTGCAGCGGATATGGTGTCGGAACCAGAACGTCAACCGGATCACCGTCCAGAGACAGAGTGTGGTTCACATAACCATAGTTGCATGGGTAGAACATAGGCGCAGACATGAAACGGTCTACGAATACCGCGCCAGAGTCTTTATCGACTTCGTATTTGATTGGATCAGCGTTTGCCGGGATCTCGATGACAACGTAGATGTCTTCTGGCAGTTCTTTACCTGCTGGGACGTTGTTCAGGCTCATGATGAATTCCTTAATAGTTTCAGATGATTTTGTCGCCGGGAATTATAACCAGTCGCTGTGAAAAAAACAGCTTCTAACACCAAGAGGGAGAGATGCGGGGGCAGAGAGGAAAAATGCCCGGTGCTGAGACCGGGCATAGCAACGGGATTACTCGGCGTCCGGGAAGGCTTCCAGGAAGCTTTCCACTTTGCGAACCATCTTGGTTGAGCCGACAAAGAAAGGCACGCGCTGGTGCAGTTCAGTCGGTTTGATCTCCATGATGCGATTTTTACCGTCAGAGGCAATACCGCCCGCCTGCTCAATCAAAAATGCCATCGGGTTGCACTCGTATAACAGGCGCAGCTTACCGCTAGGGTGGGTCGCAGTGCTTGGATACAAATAAATACCGCCTTTCAGCAAGTTGCGGTGGAAGTCGGCAACCAGAGAGCCAATGTAGCGTGAGGTATAAGGGCGGTTATCTTCCGGCACGTTTTCCTGGCAAAACTTGATGTACTTTTTCACGCCTTGCGGGAAGCGGAAATAGTTACCTTCATTGATGGAGTAGATCTGGCCATCATCCGGGATCGTCATATTTTCGTGCGACAGGCAAAATACCCCCAGTGACGGATCATAGGTGAAACCATGAACGCCATTGCCTGTGGTGTACACCAGCATGGTGGATGAACCATAAATGATGTAACCCGCCGCCACTTGTTTGTCACCAGGCTGCAGGAAATCTTCGATCTCAGCCGGGCCGCCAACCGGGGTAACGCGGCGGTAAATGGAGAAAATCGTCCCGACGGAAACGTTTACGTCAATATTTGAAGAACCATCCAGTGGGTCCATCAATACCACGTACTTTGCTTCGCGGTTCAGTTCTTTATTGAATACCACGAGTTCATCTTCTTCTTCGCTGGCCACACCGCAGACCTGACCGCGGGCTTCCAGTGCAGCTTTGAATTTCTCGTTGGCATACACATCAAGTTTCTTTTGGGCTTCACCTTGGACATTCTCGCTGCCAACGTCACCAATGATATCAACCAAGCCGGCTTTGTTGATTTCACGGTTTACGATTTTGGCCGCCAGTTTAATGGAACCCAATAGAGAAGACAGTTCACCGCTGGCATGGGGGAAGTCATGCTGATTCTCGACAATGAACTCGCCAAGGGTTCTAATATCGGACATATACAATCCTTGCATCGTGTTGTCATGGGGGGATAAATATTCGGTACAATGCCTCTTTTCGGGCAATTGAACTGTACCCTTGGCCATTGGCCAGTTATTGTTTGATGCAATTGTATCTAAAGATCTTTTTTATGGTAACGAAGTAACACTGAAGCGTGGTCGTGACCAATATTTATTTTGTGAGCTGACAGTTATGCATATCCATATTCTCGGAATCTGCGGCACTTTTATGGGCGGAGCCGCCATGCTGGCCAAGCAGCTTGGCCATAGAGTGACCGGCAGCGATGCCAATGTATATCCGCCGATGAGCACAATGCTGGAGTCACAAGGCATTGAAATTATTCAGGGATATGATCCTTCACAGCTAGAGCCCGCACCGGATTTGGTGGTGATTGGCAATGCCATGAGCCGGGGCAACCCATGCGTTGAGTATGTGCTGAATAAAAACCTGCGTTATACCTCAGGCCCGCAATGGTTACAGGAATTTTTGTTACATGACCGCTGGGTACTGGCGGTGGCGGGTACCCATGGTAAGACCACGACAGCCAGTATGCTGACCTGGATTCTGGAAGACTGTGGTTACCAGCCCGGTTTTCTGGTGGGCGGCGTACTGGGAAACTTCGGTGTTTCCGCACGTTTAGGCGAGAGTTGTTTCTTTGTTGTTGAAGCAGACGAATACGACAGCGCTTTTTTCGATAAGCGTTCTAAGTTTGTTCATTATCGACCACGTACCTTGTTAATGAACAATCTGGAGTTCGATCACGCAGATATTTTTTCGGATCTGGCCGCTATTCAGCGCCAGTTTCATCATTTAGTCCGCACTGTGCCGGGGGAAGGCAAAATTCTGGCCCCGCACGGCGTGCCTGCCATTGATGAAACGCTGGCGATGGGCTGCTGGAGCGAGCTGGAATACAGCGGTGAACACGGTGACTGGCAAGCGAACAAGCACCAGCCGGACGGCAGTGAATTTGATGTGATTTTTGCCGGTAAAACCGTGGGCATTGTGCGCTGGGATCTGATAGGGGATCACAATGTCAGCAATGCCCTGATGGCGATCGCCGCCGCGCGGCATGTCGGCGTGCTCCCTGAACTGGCCTGCGAGGCGCTGGCGCGTTTTGTCAATACCAAGCGCCGGCTGGAGCTGAAAGGTGAGCAGAATGGCATTAAAGTGTATGACGATTTCGCCCATCACCCGACAGCCGTAGAGCTGACTCTGGGCGGCTTGCGTGCCAAGGTGGGGGATTCGCGCATTC
This sequence comes from Photobacterium sp. SP02, assembly GCF_038519165.1. NCBI lineage: Bacteria > Pseudomonadati > Pseudomonadota > Gammaproteobacteria > Vibrionales > Vibrionaceae > Photobacterium > Photobacterium sp. SP02. The sequence continues at coordinate 121,481 of NZ_JASJOJ010000007.1, read as the reverse complement.
TGGCGGTGCTGGAGCCGCGCTCGAACACCATGAAGCTGGGAGTGCACAAAGCCGATTTGGCTCCGGCACTGGCAGCGGCAGATGAAGTTTTCCTGTTTCAGCCGGACACGATTCCCTGGTCGGTACAGGACATCGCTGATCTTTGTCCGCAGCCGTCGGTGTGCGACGCCGACCTTGATGCTTTAGTCGGACACATAGTGGCTGCCGCCCGTCCTGGCGATACTATCCTGGTGATGAGCAATGGCGGCTTCGGCGGTATTCATGACAAGCTGCTTGCCGCCCTGGCACAGGGAGATCAAGATGCAGGATAAACGTATTACCCTGGCCTGGACAGGGGCATCCGGTGCCCCTTACGGGCTGCGTTTGCTGGAGTGCCTGCTCGCGGCCGATTACCAGGTGTACCTGCTGATCTCCTCAGCAGCCCGTGTGGTGCTGGCGACCGAGCACGGCCTGAAACTGCCTGCCGGTCCCGAAGCGGCACAGGCGGCACTGGCAGAGCATCTGAATTATCAGGGCGATAAGCTGACGGTCTGCGGAAAGGAAGACTGGTTTTCTCCGGTGGCGTCCGGCTCTGCCGCGCCGAAAAAAATGGTGGTGTGCCCGTGTTCCGCGGGCACCTTGGCCTCGGTGGCTCACGGCCTGTCGGATAATCTGCTGGAACGCGCGGCCGATGTAGTGCTGAAAGAGCGCGGTCAGTTGCTGATGGTGGTCAGGGAAACCCCGTTTTCTTCCCTGCATCTGGAAAATATGCTCAAGCTCTCCAACCTGGGAGCGACCATCATGCCGGCCGCCCCCGGCTTTTATCATCAACCGAAGTCTATCGACGATCTGGTCGATTTCATGGTGGCGCGGATACTGGATCATCTTGGCGTCGAGCAAGGACTGGTTCCGCGCTGGGGCTATGATCACCGCCCGTCCTGAATCATAGCCCTTCTGGTTTGATGATCAGGATATTGCCGGGGGCATTTTCCACCACTTTGGCCGCCACTGAACCCAGTACCAGCTTATCTATGGTGGAGCGCTGGTGGCTGGGCATAATGATCAGATCGGCCTTAACCTGACGGGCATGATCAACTATGGTCGACCAGGTTTTACCTTCCGACACGGTTTCAATATGACGGACATCGGCGGGAATATGTTGTTCGGCAAATTGCTTCAGTTTTTTTTGGGTGTCCTGCAGCATTTTTCGCGCGGCGTCTTTAGGAAAGTAGCTGGAAACTAAGGCCATATGAATACCCGGCAGGACGTTGAGTAAGTGAACAACGGCGTCTGACTGGCGGGCATGCCAGACGGCAAGCTCAACCGCTTTATCACCAAAGCCGTCCTTATTGAGATCGACAGGTACCAGAATGTGGGTGTACATGGCATCCTCTCTGTCAGGCAGCCACAGGCCGATGTTGGCACCTGTGGCTGAATTATTGTGCTGACTAGAGTTTAGTCCTGTTGCGTGTTTTTGTGTGTTTCACCTTTGACGGCAGCATCATGTTTGGCTTTTCGTCGCTGATTCCAGCCCAGTAAAGCCAGCAGTGCCAGCGTTGGTACGAACACCCATTCCTTCATAGGTCTGGCTGCTGGCAGGCTGACAGTGACTATCTCCCAGCCAAAATCAATACCTGCCTGCTCGGCCGGGCTGCCAAACTCAACCAGTTCAACCATCATTTTCTCGCCTTCCTGTTTGAGCATCAGGCCGGTCGAGGCAATTTTCTCATTCGGATCGACCGCCTGCTTATCAAACGGCAGCAGCACGTGCTTGGTCACTTGATCGCCCAGCAAATCCATCCCTGTCGCCTGGACTTCCAGCGGCTCACCAATGGCCAGTTTATCGGCGGCATCGACAATCAGGGTGCCCGGCATGTCGTGTTTGGGCGGATAGACCATGTCCCACCAGAAGCCGGGGCGGAACAGCGAGAAAGTGATCAACAGCAGCAGGATGGACTCCCACCATTTGACTTTGGTGAACCACCATCCCTGGGTCGCCGAAGAGAAGGTCAACATGGCAATGACAGCGGACGCTACGGTCAGGAACAAATGCCACCAGGTATCAATGTCCATCAGCAAGAGCTGGGTATTGAAAATGAACATGAAGGGCAGGATGGCGGTGCGGATATCATAGGTGAAACCCTGAATACCGGTACGGATAGGATCGCTTTTCGCAATCGCGGCGGCCGCAAACGCAGCCAGACCGACCGGCGGGGTATCATCGGCCAGAATACCGAAATAGAACACGAACAGATGCACGGCCAGCAGCGGAATGATCAGGCCGTTTTCAGCCCCCAGGGTGACAATAACCGGCGCCATCAGGGTCGAGACCACTATGTAGTTCGCCGTGGTGGGCAGCCCCATACCGAGGATCAGGCTGATCACGGCGGTAAACAGCAGCATCAGCATGATGTTGCCGCCTGAGATGAACTCGACGAAGTCTGTCATCACCAGACCTACGCCCGTCAGCGTCACCACGCCCACGATAATACCGGCCGCGGCAGTGGCGACACCGATACCTATCATATTGCGCCCGCCGGTGACCAGACTTTCCAGCAGATCGTGCCAGCCTTGTTTACCTGCCTCTGTCAGCGTCTGCTCTTTGGTAAAGATGGCCATGAGCGGACGCTGGGTCAGCAGAATGAAAATCATAAACACGGTTGCCCAGAAAGCCGATAAGCCCGGCGAGAAACGCTCAACGGTCAGGCACCAGACCAGCACAACGATGGGCAGCAGGAAGTACAAACCGGATTTTACGGTCGGGCCGGGATCCGGCACTTCGGTCAGTTCCTGATCCGGATCTTCCAGCAGATGATCCTGATAGTTGGTCGCCAGACGAACCAGGGCGACATACGCGATCAGGATCGCAACCGCTATGATAGGTGTGGCGGCGGCGCCAAACACGTCTTTGGTCCAGCCGATGCCGTAATAGACTATGGCACTGAGCACCATCAGGCCGACTATGGTACCAACAAACGAGGTCAGTTTTTGCGCCAGAGTAGGCTGATAATGGCGGGGCAGGCCCGTCATACCGGCTTTACAGGCTTCCAAATGGACGATGTAAAGCAGGGCAATGTAGGAGATCAGGGCCGGTAGTATGGCCGCTCTGATAACCTCGACATAAGAGACACCGACATATTCCACCATCAAAAATGCCGCTGCACCCATGATGGGCGGCGTGAGCTGGCCGTTGGTCGAGGCCGCAACCTCAACCGCCCCGGCTTTATAGCCAGGGAAGCCCACCCGTTTCATCAGCGGAATAGTAAAGGTGCCCGTGGTGACCACGTTGGCAATGGACGAGCCGGATACCAGGCCGGACAAACCGGATGCGACCACGGCCGCTTTTGCCGGACCGCCGCGCATATGACCAAGTAATGAAAAGGCAACTTTGATGAAATAAGCGCCTGCGCCTGCCCGCTCGAGCATAGAGCCGAACAGCACAAACAGGAAAACAAAGGCAGTAGAGACACCCAGTGCAACCCCGAAGACGCCTTCAGTGGTCAGCCATAAGTGTGACATCGCTTTGTTAAGGCTGGCACCTTTGTGCGCAATGACATCCGGCATATAAGGGCCGGCAAAGGTGTACAGCAGGAAAACCGAGGCGACCACCATGAGCGGAGGGCCCAGTGCACGTCGCGTGGCCTCGAGAAGCAACAGCATCCCTATCACGGAAGTGACGACATCCAGCGTGGTTGGTGCACCAGAGCGGCCAGACAGTGCTTCGTAAAACAGGTAGATATAGGCGGCAGAAAAACTGGCCAGCAGCGCAAGAATCCAATCTTGCAGTGGAATGTGATCCCTGGGGGAGCCCTTCAGGGCTGGGAAGGCAGTAAAGGCCAAAAAAATGGCAAATGCCAGGTGGATAGCACGCGCTTCGGTATCGTTGAAGATGCCAACATTAAAAATAAAAGGGAGCGGTGAGGCATACCAAAGCTGGAACAATGACCAGCAAAGGGCGACAACCCACAGAATTTGTCCCTGCACCCCCTTGGGGCTGCGTGCGCCGGTATCCGCCTGGGCCACCATGTCCTGGACATCGTCATGGTTGGTTTTTGTCATGCTACTTCCTTATTTCAGGAGCGATCCGTTATTAACTGTTTGAGGTTTCAGTTTTTATTGTAGTCTGGCTCATTGATCTGACAGGGGCATTTTTGTGCTCTGACAGACAAAAAGTGCACCGTCAAGACGGTGCACTTTGCAGGATGAACAGCTGTTGGCTTATTTGATCAAACCTACTTCTTTGTAGTATTTCTCTGCGCCCGGATGTAATGGGATCGAAATACCGGCTTTGATCATGTCTTCTTTCTTCAGGTTGGCGAAGCTTGGGTGCAGGCGAGTGAAAACATGGAAGTTCTCAAACACGGCTTTGACCAGCGCGTACACCGCATCATCCGACACTTTGGTTGAAGACACTAACGTCGCGGCAACACCGAAGCTGTTGACGTCGCTGTCGGTACCACGGTACATGCCGCCCGGTACGGTCGATTTCGCATAGTAAGGATTATCGGCAACCAGTTTGTCGATAGCGGCACCTGTCGCCGGGATCAGTTTGGCATCACACGAAGTGGTTGCTTCTTTGATTGAACCGTTTGGATGGCCGACGACATAGACAAAGGCATCGATCTTGTTATCACACAAGGCCTGAGAGCGCTCAGAACCTTTCAGTTCGGCTGCCAGTTTGAAGTCATCTTTGCTCCAGCCCATGGTATTCATCACCACTTCCATGGTGGCGCGGTCACCTGAGCCCGGGTTACCAATATTGACGCGTTTGCCTTTCAGATCGTCCAGGTTATTAATGCCTGAATCTGTACGGGCAATAATGTTGAACGGTTCTGTGTGCAGTGAGAAAACAGCACGCATTTCTTTATACGGACCTAATTCTTTAAACTCACTGGTACCGTTATAGCCGTGATATTGCCAGTCAGACTGCACCACGCCGAAGTCCAGTTCACCGGCACGCATAGTGTTCACGTTGTATACAGACCCGCCGGTCGATTCGACAGAGCAGCGAATGCCATTGGTTTTACGATCGTTGTTCACCAGCTTACAGATAGCACCGCCGGTAGGATAATACACACCGGTGACAGAACCTGTACCTATGGTGATGAACTCTTCCGCTTGCGCCAATCCTGAGGCAAGAACGGTGGCAGATAATGCGCTGACTTTTAACAGTTTTGTAAACGCCATTGTGATCCCTTCCTGTTGTGTTATTTCTTATCAGTGGTGCAGGTACACGGCCCGCAATGCTTTAAACAAATCAAAGAGATAATAGCAAACGATCGGCGTATTATTGAAATAATGTAAAAACCTTTTTGTGAAAAAGTAATGAGATTGCGACAGCTGACCACATTTCAGAGCATAACTATCCACTGCAAAGCGGGGTAACCCAGCGGGAAAAGACGGGGCGGGGAAGGGGGGGAGAAGCACGCCCTCTCAGGGTAAACGGAGAGGGCGTTGCCTGAAGGTTGACTTACTTACTGTAATCAAACAGCGAGCAGACAGAGTCGAAGAGCTCTTCAGCGGTTGTGGTCAGGGTTGGTGTGATGAAAATCGTGTCATCCCCCGCCACAACACCCAGGATACCTTCGGCGCGGCCCAGTGAGTCAAGCAGACGAGCGATCACTTGCGCCGCGCCAGGGCCGGTGTGAATCACGACCATGGCATGGTTATAACCCACTTCCATGACCAGTTCTTTCAACGGACTGCTGATGGTCGGTACGCCCAGCTCTACGGGCAGGCAATACACCATTTCCATTTTAGCGTTGCGGGTACGTACCGCGCCGAATTTGGTCAGCATCCGTGACACTTTCGACTGGTTAATGTTATCGAAGCCCTGCGCTTTCAAGGCATCGACTATCTCACCTTGAGAGCTGAATTTTTCTTCCTTGAGTATGGATTTGAATGCTTTTATCAAGCGTTCTTGTTTATCAGAACTACGCATAAGTAAATTTCATGTACAGGGAGAGGGTCCGTATTTTGTCACAACCTGTTAGCTGGTAGCAAACAATGTTCATTCGAACTTGGAACTAGGTTACTGTTAATAGCTTAGTCGACTGCATAACTATTAAATAAATCCACTGTTGAGACTGTTGTTAGCTTTTTCGGTGCAAGGAAAAGTCAACCGGCTCTCTGCGCAACTTCGCAAAGCTGAGGGGGTATGATTGTATTTCGTTTAGGCTTGCTATACCGTCTTGGTGCCCGAGAAACTGAGAGACATTAGTAAGGGTTTGAAACATTGGGTATATGGCCTGAATTCTATCTGAAGGGGTCTGTCTGATGAACCCTGACTTCTATCGTAAAGGAGAACGAAAATGAAAGTTGCTGTTATTGGTGCGGCTGGTGGTATCGGCCAGGCTTTGGCTCTGCTACTGAAGAATGAACTGCCTGCCGGCTCTGACCTGGCACTTTATGATATTGCCCCTGTTACCCCTGGTGTTGCTGCTGACCTGAGCCACATCCCAACTCCTGTTTCTATCAAAGGTTATGCTGGTGAAGATCCAACCCCTGCACTTGAAGGTGCGGATGTGGTACTGATCTCTGCTGGTGTTGCCCGTAAACCAGGGATGGACCGTGCGGACCTGTTCAACGTCAATGCCGGTATTGTTAAATCACTGGCTGAAAAAATTGCGGTTGTCTGTCCAAATGCCTGTATCGGTATTATTACTAACCCGGTTAACACGACTGTGGCTATCGCGGCAGACGTTCTGAAAAAAGCCGGCGTCTACGACAAGCGTAAGCTGTTCGGTGTGACTACGCTGGATATCATCCGCTCTGAAACCTTTGTTGGTGAGCTGAAAGGCCTGAATCCGCGTGACGTGAATGTCCCTGTCATCGGCGGCCACTCAGGTGTGACTATCCTGCCTCTGCTGTCCCAGGTTGAAGGTGTTGAGTTCACTGAAGAAGAAGTGAAAGCACTGACTCCTCGCATCCAGAATGCGGGTACTGAAGTGGTTGAAGCCAAAGCGGGCGGCGGTTCTGCCACTCTGTCTATGGGTCAGGCGGCTTGTCGTTTTGGTCTGGCGCTGGTGCGTGCCCTGCAGGGTGAGCAAAATGTGGTTGAGTGCGCTTACGTGGAAGGTAACGGCCAGCACGCTCGCTTCTTCGCTCAGCCAGTTCGTCTGGGCAAAGACGGTGTGGAAGAAGTGCTGGATTACGGCAGCCTGAGCGCGTTCGAGCAGAATGCCCTGGACAGCATGCTGGATACCCTGAAAGGCGATATCGCTCTGGGTGAAGAGTTCGCGGCGAAATAAGCCCGTACCGACACCAGGCTTTCATAGCCTGACGACAATGAACAAAGCGGCCCTCCGGCCGCTTTGTTGTTTCTGGCACGGGTAATTAAGGGGATTGCTCAGTAATAGTCGCCGCAGCCGCTGTGCAGCTGAGGTTCGTCAGTCAGTTCACTGCACGGGATATGGATCCTTTTATGATCCTTCAGATTCTCGATCAATGCAGTGTCATGATCCGGATCTATCTCGATCACTTCCGCGATCCCCTGCGGGTATTCAACCCACATTCCCTTTTTCAGTTGATTGGCTTGCATGCGTCACCTCCGTCTTGGGAAGAAACGGTCAGGGCACAGGTCTCCCTTTACCTTGTATAACTATAGCGTAAAGAGAATTTGAGCTCAGTGCAGAGCCATCCCGTGAGTGAAACCGTGTCTGTGCAGCTGGGTTGCCGGGGCTATGGAACTAGAAACCGCAGCAAGAGAGCGCAACAAAAAACGGCCTGGACAAGAGTCAGGCCGTTTTCGCTGAAGGGGCGGGTTTATTTGGTGCGATTGACCGACAGCCGGGCGACCGCGATCAGCGCATCTTTGTATTCGCTTTCAGCAAGTACCGACAGGGCGGCAATGGCTTTATCTGCTTCTTCTTCAGCACGTTGCTGAGTGTAAGCCAGAGAGCCGTGCTCTTCCATACAGGCCAGAATCGGTTGCAGTTTATCCAGCCCGTTGCCTTGCTCTATCGCGGCGCGAATCATGGCGGTTTGCTCTGGGTTACCGTGGTGCATGGCGTGAAGCAGCGGCAGGGTAGGTTTACCTTCCGCCAGATCATCCCCCACGTTCTTGCCCATCTCCTCGCCATCGGCGTTGTAATCAAGCACATCGTCGATGAGCTGGAAGGCGGTACCAAGATAACGGCCATAGTCCTGCAGGGCTGTCTCTACCTGTTCTGGTGCATCAGAAAGAATGGCTGCCACCTGAGTCGCCGCTTCAAACAGTCGCGCCGTTTTGGAGTAGATCACCTGCATATAGCTGGCTTCGGTAGTGTCAGGATCATTGCAGTTCATCAGCTGCTGGACTTCCCCTTCGGCGATCACATTGGTCGCTTCGCTCATGATGTCCAGGATCTTCAAGGATCTCAGGCTGGTCATCATCTGGAAGGAGCGGGTGTAGATATAATCACCCACCAGTACGCTGGCGGCATTGCCAAATGCGGCATTGGCGGTTGCTTTCCCGCGCCGCATATCAGATTCATCCACCACATCGTCATGGAGCAAAGTGGCGGTGTGAATAAATTCGATAAATGCCGCTGCGGTGATGTGTTTTTCACCCTGGTAACCTAGAGCTCGGGCGGCCAGAATTGCCAGAATGGGGCGCAAACGCTTGCCACCGCTGCTGACAATGTAAAATCCCAGTTGGTTGATCAGGGCGACGTCTGAAGTGAGTTGGGCCTGAATCTTTGCGTCAACCGCCGCCATGTCGTCAGCGGTGAGTGCTTGGATAGCTTTGAAATCCATGATACATCCAGCAAAATTGTTAGCCGTATCGGCGCAATCAAAATAAGAATTATGCACGCATACTACACTAAAATCTTCCCGGCTTCCTAACCTACATTGCAGCTATTTAGGCGACTTTTTCTGCTGAGCAGCTTTTCACCAATTTTCTTTAGCCAACGGCTTGCCATGTTCGGCGTTTTCCAGTAATATTCGCGCCCTATTGATGACAAGATTAAGCGCATACCCATTGCCCAATTTTGCCGTGGCAAATGGCCTATGCGGATAAGCGGAGTAAGACATGTACGCTGTTTTCCAAAGTGGTGGTAAGCAACACCGAGTAAGCGAAGGCCAAACCTTACGCTTGGAAAAACTGGACGTTGAAACTGGTGCGAACGTTGAATTTGACAAAGTTCTGCTGGTTGCTAACGGTGAAGAAGTAACAGTTGGTGCACCATTCGTTGCGGGTGGTAAAGTGACTGCTGAAGTTGTTACGCACGGTCGCGGCGATAAAGTAAAAATCGTTAAGTTCCGTCGTCGTAAGCATTCTCGTAAGCAAATGGGCCACCGTCAGTGGTTCACTGAAGTCAAAATTACTGGCATCAGCGCTTAATAATAGGAGAGTTTAGAGATGGCACACAAAAAAGCTGGCGGTTCTACTCGTAACGGCCGTGACTCAGAAAGTAAACGCCTAGGTGTTAAGCGTTTCGGTGGCGAATCTGTACTGGCAGGTAACATCATCGTTCGTCAACGTGGTACTAAGTTCCACGCTGGTAACAACGTAGGTTTGGGTAAAGACCACACTCTGTTCGCTCTGACTGATGGCAAAGTGAAATTCGAAGTGAAAGGTCCTAAAAACCGTAAATTCGTTTCTATCGAATCTGCTGAATAAGTTCAGTTTCGTTAAGAACGTGAAAGCCCTGCCTATTGGCGGGGCTTTTTGTTATGGCACAGGACAATATCAGTTTGAGTGCCTGCGGGTGTAAAGCCCTGAGAATTATTCCGATTGGTATTACAATAAAGACAGTCAGGTGGTGACATCTGGCTGGCGAAGTGAACGCCAGAGTGCGGAGAATAAGATGAAATTTGTAGATGAAGCGGTAATCCGGGTGGATGCAGGTGATGGCGGCAACGGTACTGTCAGCTTCCGCCGTGAAAAATATGTCCCCAAAGGTGGGCCTGATGGCGGTGACGGCGGTGACGGCGGTGATGTATACCTGCTGGCCGATGAAAACCTCAACACGCTGATCGATTACCGTTTCGAACGTTTTCATGCAGCTGAGCGCGGCGAAAACGGCCGCGGTGGTAACTGTACCGGTAAGCGAGGCGATGACCAGGTACTGTCTGTCCCTGTGGGTACGCGTGCCGTGGACGAAGAAACCGGTGAAGTGATCGCCGATCTGACCCAGCACGGCATGAAGATCATGGTCGCCAAAGGCGGTTTCCACGGTTTGGGTAACACCCGGTTCAAGTCCTCGGTCAACCGTGCACCACGTCAGAAGACCATGGGCACCAAAGGTGAGATTCGTCACCTGCGCCTGGAGCTGCTGCTGCTGGCGGACGTCGGCATGCTGGGTTTGCCGAATGCCGGTAAATCGACCTTTATCCGCGCTGTATCGGCCGCTAAGCCAAAAGTGGCGGATTATCCGTTTACCACCTTAGTGCCTAGCCTGGGTGTGGTACGGGTCGATAGCGAGCGCAGTTTCGTGGTCGCTGATATTCCTGGTCTGATCGAAGGCGCTGCCGACGGTGCCGGTCTGGGTATTCGCTTCCTGAAACACCTGGAGCGTTGCCGTGTGTTGCTGCACATGATCGATCTGCTGCCGGCAGACGGTTCGGATCCGGTGGAAAACGCCTTCACTATCCTCAATGAGCTGGAGCAGTACAGCGAGAAGCTGGTGAACAAGCCGCGTTGGATCCTCTTTAACAAAGTTGATCTGCTGCAGGAAGAGGAAGCTCAGGCGAAGATCGAGGAAGTGCTGGAAGCACTGGCATGGGATGAGAAGTACTTCTGTATTTCTGCCCTGAACCGTACCGGTATCAAGCCATTGACCTATGAGCTGATGGATTTGATTGACTCCATTCCTCAGGCCCTGGTCGAAGAAGACGAAACTGAAGAAACCAAAGTCGATTTCAAGTGGGACGATTACCACGAGCAGCAACTGAAGAAAAGTGCTGCGAAAAGCGACGACGACGACGATGACGACTGGGATGATTGGAACGAAGACGATTACGACGTCGAAATCATTTACAAGCCGTAACTGGCCGTCTGATGTGAAAAACCGCTCTTTGGAGCGGTTTTTTTGTGCCTCATCAAATTGATCTTTCTCTTAGCGGAGATAATGATCAACAGAAAAAGCGCTGAGGGAGTCATGATGCAGCCGGTTACAGTTAAAACGGAACGGGAGATTGCCCGGATAGTCGCTCAGGTTGGCCAGCGGCTGTTACAGCATGGCGCGGAATCTGCGGTGGTGGTGGATGTCAGTCAGCGTGTCGGCCTGGCACTGGGGGTGGATGAGGTCAACATTGCGCTGACCGCCAATGCCATTGTGGTTACTGTGCATGTGGAAGGGCATTGTCTGACGACCACGCGCCGCTGCCGGGATCATGGGATCAATATGGCGGTTGTCACCCGGATCCATCATTTGTGCATCATGGCGGAAAAGGGGCTGCTGGATCCTGCGGCCATGACGAAGCGTCTGTCTGCCATTGAGCCCCAGCGCTATCCGCCGCTGCTGGTGATCCTGATGATCGGTCTGTCCTGCGCTGCATTCTGTCTTCTGGCCGGCGGCGATCTGACTGTGGCCCTGATTACCTTGTTCGCTGCATCTGCCGCCATGGCGCTGCGCCTGGTGATGGCGCTGCGCCTGGTGATGGCGCACCATCATTTCAATCCGCTGCTGACCTTTGCTGCCGCTGCCTTTGTCGCGACGGCTATCTCAGCTTCTGCCCCTTTGTTCGAGCTGGGTAATCAGCCCTTTCTGGCAATGGCATCGTCGGTATTATTGCTGGTGCCGGGTTTTCCGCTGATTAATGCTGTCGCCGATATGGTGTCAGGTTTCGTGAATCTGGGCATTTCGCGCTGGGTGATGGCCAGTTTACTGACCTTGTCGACCAGCCTGGGCATAGTGGCGGCGATGAACCTGTTTAATGTCTGGGGGTGGCTGGTATGACGCTCTGGCAATCGCTGTACGCATTGACTGCAGATATGATGCTGGCCGCGATTCCGGCTGTCGGGTTTGCCATGGTATTTAATGTGCCGGTCAGGGCGCTGAAGTACTGCGCCATGGCGGGGGCGCTCGGTCACGGTTGCCGTTTTGTGCTCATGCATCAGGGCATGCCGATTGAATGGGCAAGCTTCTTTGCCGCTTTGCTGGTCGGGATGACAGGGATCATCTGGTCACGTCGGCTGCTGGCGCCGCCTCATGTGTTCACCGTGGCGGCCGTGATCCCCATGGTGCCCGGTGTCTATGCATTTAAGACCATGATTGCGCTGGTGGATCTCAATCAGCATGGCTTTTCCCCTGAGATCTGGCAGCGCATGGCCGAAAACGGGATCACCGCAGCCTTTACCGTGGCAGCGCTGGCCATAGGGCTGGCAATGCCCGGCTTAATGTTTTATCGTCGCCGACCAGTGATTTAAAAGGGAGTCGACGTGTGAAGATCAGTATGGTTGCCGCCATGGCAAAAGATCGTGTGATTGGCAAAGACAACGCCATGCCCTGGCACTTGCCAGCCGATTTTGCCTGGTTTAAAAAAGTCACCATGGGCAAACCTGTTGTCATGGGACGCAAAACGTTTGAATCCATTGGCCGGCCTTTGCCGGGGCGGCACAATATTGTGATCAGCCGCAACCCGGACTTTACCGCCGACGGCGTGACAGTGGTGGCGGATCTCCGTGCCGCCCAGCTTGCTGCAGGGCAGGTCGATGAGTTGATGATTATCGGTGGCGGCAGCGTGTATGCAGAATGTCTGCCGGTCGCAGACTGTCTCTATCTGACCTTTATCGATCTCAGTGTCGAGGGAGATACTTGCTTCCCGGACTGGGGAGACGGCTGGCGGCAGACACACAGCGAGCACTACGCGGCCGATGAGAAAAATGCCCACCACATGGAATTTGTGATACTGGAGCGCCAGTAAGCCTGCCTGCCGCTGTTTTCTTGCTTCCGGCTCTGGCCGTTACCATGCCAACAGTTTGGCCTGGTAACGTGTGCCTGCTAGCCGCTCTCAAGGGGTAAGCGGCGAGCTGAGTGAGCGGAGAAAAAACCTTGGCCCTGTCAGAGTCTGTCTTGCTGGAATTGCTGCTGGTCTTCCCAGCGCAGCATAGTGAGCTGATGGCCCCAGACACACCCGGTGTCCAGTCCGATCGCCTTGTCATCCTGATAGCCCATCAGTGAGGCCCAGTGGCCGAAAATAACGGTTTTACCCAGCGGCTGCGTGCGTGGAAAGCGGAACCAGGGCAGCAGGTGATCTGTGCCCGGTTCGCCCGGTGGCTGCTTGCAATGCATCTCCAGCCGGCCATCGGGATACAGGTAGCGCATCCGGGTCAGCGCATTGATGGTGTAGCGTAACCGGTCCAGCCCAGACAGCTCAGGATCCCACAGGGCAGGTTCATTGCCGTACATATTGCTCAGCAGCCACTGCTGGTGCTCGCTTTGCAGCATGGCTTCGACGTCTCGCGCGCAGCGGCGGGCATCGTCGAGCTGCCATTGCGGCGGAATACCGGCATGGACCATGACAACAGGGTGTGTGGGGTGTTCGGCCAGCAGAGGCTGGCGGCTGAGCCAGTCAAGCAATGCGTCGCTGTCGCTGGCCTGCAAAATCGGATCAATCTGATCTTTCTGCTTGGCCTTGCCTATACCCCGGGCCACAGCCAGTAAGTGCAAGTCGTGGTTGCCCAGCACGCTGGTGGCACTGCTGCCCAGTGATTTCACCAAACGCAGGGTGGCCAGAGAGTCCGGCCCGCGGGCAACCAGATCGCCGGCCAGCCAGAGTTCATCATGTTGTTCACTGAAGCCCACACGCTCGAGAAGCGCGCAGAGTTCTCGGTAACAGCCCTGAATATCACCGACCAGATAGGTTGCCATTATCGCCTCTGTTTAGTGCAGAATATTGGGGATAGCCAAACGGAAAGGCAGGATGTCGGCATTGAACTCGTTACCGTGGTCGTCGACCATGACGTAATGGCCTTCCATCACACCCAGTGGTGTTTCTATGATGGTACCGCTGGTATAGGTGTATTCATCATTGGGGGCTATGGTAGGTTGTTCTCCGACCACACCTTCCCCTTCCACCACCAGTTTCTTGCCATTGGCATCTGTGATCAGCCAGCGGCGGCGAAGCAGTTGTGCGTTGCCCTGGCCCAGATTGCAAATGGTAATGGTGTACGAAAAGACGTAGCGGTTCTGTTCAGGCTCAGACTGGTCATCAATGTAATGGGTGATGACCCGGCATTTGATGGTAGGGATAACTTTGTTGTTCACCTTGCTGCTTCCTTTCTGATACGACAATGCCTTTGTGCAAGGCAGTTGCCGGGCGCCATGGCCCGGCACATTACTTAGTGGCTGTGGTTGGCATCCAGCCAGTTAGCCATAGACACAAACTGTTCAAGTGTCAGGTTTTCCGGACGCGAGCCAGGGTTAATGCCCAGGCTTTCCAGCGTGTCCACGTCCATGATGGCTTTAAAGCAGTTACGTACCGTCTTACGGCGCTGGTTAAAGCCATCCCGGCAAACACGGTCCAGCCATTTCAGGTTAGTACAAGGATGCGGCAATGTTTCATACGGTGCCAGCCGAACCACAGCAGAATCCACTTTGGGTGCGGGTTTGAAGGCGCTTGGCGGCACTTCAAGCACTGGCATCACTTTGCAGTAATATTGCGCCATCACGGTCAGGCGGCCATAGGCTTTGGTGCCCGGGCCGGCAGCCAGACGGTTGACCACTTCTTTCTGCAGCATGAAATGCATATCTTCAATATGCTGGTGGAAACTGAACAGGTGGAACATCAGCGGCGTTGAAATGTTGTAAGGCAGGTTGCCAAAAATCCGCAGTTTGTTGTTTTCCCTGATCAGCTGAGTGAAGTCGAAACGCATGGCATCGCCTTCATGGATCGTCAGCTTGCCGGACAGATCCGGGTGATTGCGTAAACGCTCGGCCAGATCGCGGTCCAGCTCAATCACAGTAAACTTATCGACCTGTTTACCGACAGGCTCGGTCAGTGCGCCCAGACCGGGACCGATTTCAACCAGATTCTGGCCCGGTCTCGGGTTAATCGAGGCGACAATGTTGTCGATGATGTATTCGTCGTGCAAGAAGTTCTGGCCAAAGCGCTTACGGGCGCGGTGGCCTAAATGGACCTGATCACTGCTCATTGTTTTTTATCTACCATTTCGATGGCGTGGGTAAGCGCTGTCCAGAGGCTCCCTGTGTCCGCCTGTCCGGTACCGGCGAGTTCCAATGCGGTACCATGATCAACTGATGTTCGGATAAAAGGTAATCCCAGAGTGATATTGACGGCATTACCGAACCCTTTGAATTTCAGCACTGGCAGACCCTGATCGTGGTACATCGCCAGCACGGCATCGGCTTCGGCCAGGTATTTATCCTGGAAAATGGTATCGGCTGGCAGCGGGCCAACCAGATCCATACCGTCCTGCTCTCTCAGAACATTCAAGGCCGGCGTGATCACTTCGATCTCTTCCCGGCCCAAGTGGCCATCTTCACCGGCATGCGGGTTGAGGCCACAGACATAAATTTTCGGCTGTTTGATGCCAAACTTGCTGATCAGATCGGCATGCAGCACCCGAATCACCTGATGAATACGATCTTCGGTCACCGCTTTGGCCACATAAGCCAGCGGAATGTGGGTGGTCACCAGCGCCACACGCAGCCCTTCGGTTGCCAGCATCATCACCACCTGATTGGATTGTGCCTGCTGGGCGAAAAATTCTGTGTGTCCGCTGAATGAGACGCCCGCACGGTTAATGATGCCCTTATGCACCGGCCCGGTGACCAGTGCGGCAAATTCGCCGTCCATATTGCCTTCGGCAGCACGGCGGAGGGTGTCCAGCACGTAATGACCGTTGTGCTCGTCAAGCTGGCCTGGGGTCACACTGGCTTTCAGCTGGTGGCTGTCTACCACCAGAGTGCCCGCACGGTGCGGCTGGGCCGGACGGCTTGGATCATAGTTGATGATTTCCAGCGGTAAGCCCAGTAGGGCCGCACGTTCTGCCATAAGTTCGGCGTTGGCACAAACTACCAGCTCGTGCGGCCACGGCTGTTGCGCCAGTGCCACGACGAGATCCGGGCCAATACCCGCCGGTTCTCCCGGCGTGATGGCAATACGTTTAACCTTGTTCATCATCAAATCCTGGTTGTTCAATATAGGCGCCGGCCCGCAGTTCCTGCAGCCACGCCTGGGCTTCCTCGTTAAATTTACGGCTGAAGAGAATCCGGTAAGCACGGTTCTTCGCGGCCGCATCGGTGCGGTCAACCTGACGGCGATCCAGCACTTCCACAATATGCCAGCCGTGTACCGTCTGGAACGGTTCACTGACGGTGCCTGCAGGCAGGGTTTCAACCTGCTGTTTGAATTCAGGGACGTAAATATCTGGCGTCTGCCAGCCCAGTTCACCGCCATTGGCCGCAGAGCCCGGATCGGCACTCAGTGCCTGGGCAGCATCAGCAAAGCTGCGCTTACCGGCGATAATGTCCTGGCGAACCTGCTCGAGCTGTTTCTTCGCTCCTTCATCGCTGAGGATGACAGAAGTTTTCAGCAGGATGTGGCGGGCATTGATTTCGGTGACTGAGACAGTCTCCTGGCCTTTCACATCATTGATTTTGAGAATGTGGTAACCCACACCGCTGCGGAATGGCCCTATGATAGCACCTTTCCCCTGACCTTGGATCTGATCGGCAAAGATAGTCGGCATTTCTTCCGGGCTCATCCAGCCCCAGGCACCCCCTTGCAGGGCTTTGGGACCATTGGACGCACTGTAGGCCAGGTTGGTGAAATCAGCCCCCTGGTTCAATTGCGCCAGCAGTTCGTTGGCTTTGCGCTCAGCCGTCTGGCGTTCAGACTGACTGGCGCCTTCGCCCAGGCGGATCAGGATATGGCTGACATTGTATTGCACGCTTTCCTGCTGCTGCTGGCCCAGTTGGGTCACCAGGCTGTCCACTTCCTGCGGCAGAATATTGATCCGGCGGCGCACCATAATGGTACGGGCTTCGCTGGCAGTCAGGTCACGGCGGATTTGCTCGCGGAAAATCGGGTAGCTGATGCCACCGGCCGCCAGCTCTTGCTGCAGCTGGGCCAGGGACATATTTTGCTCGGCAGCAATCTGGCTGATCGCCTGATCCAGGCGATTGTCATCAATACGGATACCAAATTGCTCTGCCTGTTGCAGCTGCAGGGTTTCCATGATGAGTTTTTCCATCACCTGATTGACCAGAATGCTGTCGTCCGGCAGGGGTTGCCCCTGACGCGCCGCATTGAGGTGGACGGTTTTCAGCATCGCATCGACATCGCTTTGCAGGATAACGCTGTCGTTAACAATAGTGACCACTTTGTCCAGCGGCTGCAGGGCGGCCAGTGAACCGGTTGTCAGGCCCAGAAGAGTCAGGCCGAGAATAAAAGACTTCCACATTTTCATATCCGTATCCAGGGCGCTTCAATGCGCGGTTGGTTAGGGCGGGCCTTGGCCCGGCCTGTTAATTGTTCAGGTAGAAAGGTCGTCCGTATGCAATGGCATTGCCACTGGCTGACGACGCGCCGACAGGTGGGACCCCAGCCAGACCAAGCAGTGAGAACGAGATACTGAAGTTCTGCTCGTACTCAACCGGCTGGGTGTTGACGTTGCTGCGCGCCACCATGTACTGGTTGTAGCCCAGCGTGATCATCCAGCAGTCGGAGCGGTAATTGAGCGAGACCTGGCCTTCCACCATCTGGTTTTCTGTGACATCGTGGTAGTAATCCCCCCGCACACTCAGTCCGGCGTGAATCGGGAACCCGGTTGAGAAGCCAACCTGAGAAATACCTTCCTCGGTGTAATTATCTATCTGGTTGTTATCCGGCAGGCTCTGCTGGATGTACTCTTTTGACACGTAGCGGTAGTTCAGCTGGCTGAACAGGCCGCCTTCGCGGTATTCCAGCGCGGCGTTGGCAAACTGCATGTCTTTTTCACTGGCATCGTATTGCAGGCCGCCGTGGAAGAAGAGCCAGTCATTAAAGTTGAAATCAGACTCAAACGCCGAGGCAGAATAATTCGGCTGAGACTCGCCTTCTTCCTGCAAATTCCGGCCGGAATCGTTGAGGTAGAAAATCTGGCCAAAGGCAAGATTGAAGCGCTCTTTCAGGTTGCTGTCGAAAAAGCGGGTGGTGGCACCGACGGTAAACTGGTTGGCGGCGGCAATGCGGTCGACACTGGAGTAGCGGCGATCACGGAACAAACCGTAATAATCGGTTTGCAGGATAGTGGTGTCGTATGAGCCGTAAATGTCGCTCTGCTCCACATCCTTGATGTACAGGTACTGGAGTTGCGGCTCCAGACTCTGGACATAGGCATCACCGAACAGGTCGGTATCCCGCTCGAAATACAAGCCCGTCAGCATCCGCAGACTGGGCACAGTCCGGGACGCGGTTTCTTCCAGATCTTCCAGACCGGCGATTGTGGGATCGAACTCCTGATTGTAGTAGGTGTACATCAGCTTGGCTTCTGTGGTCATTGACCACCAGGGGGTTGCGAACGGCAGCGTCAGAGACGGCTCTAAATGGACACGGTCGGCGGATGGTTTCGTCGAGTCGTCATTTTCAAACCGGCTGATATGGCTCAGGAAGCCAAAGTCCAGATCATAACCCAGCTCAGGCTCGTAGTAGTTGAAGGTCAGCTGCGGCATCAAACGGTAGTTGGACGACACACCCGGCGTCAGCGGCTGGAAATTTCTGACCCGTAAGGTCGAGTTCCATTTTTCTTCCTGGTAGGTCACTTCGCCGGTTTGCAGCAGGTTGTTGTCTTCCCGGCGGCCGATCTCTGAATCGACATCCGAGAAATAGGTCACGTCACTGACCTTGCTGTAATCAATGTTGAACAGCCAGTTATCCTGATACCGGCCGTTGTGTGACCAGTTGTAGGCCCAGCGAGCATCGTCAGTATCTGAGGCTTCATCGCTGCCGAGATATTCCCCTTTCAGGCTGCCTTCTCCCAGATCAGTGAGATAACGGAACTGGCTGTTGAGCTGCAGGCCGCGGTTACTCATGTATTTCGGGGTAAAGGTCAGATCGTAGTTAGGGGCAATATTCCAGTAAAACGGGGTTTCCAGCTCAAAACCGTCACGGGAGCCGTAACTTACGGTCGGATAGAGAAAACCGGTCAGCCGCTCGTCACCGACAGGCACACGCAGGTAAGGCATGTAGAACACCGGCACATCCAGTACTTCGAACCGGGCGTTATACAGGTCGGCAAACGGTGAATCAGCTTCACGTTCAATGCTGGTGGCGGTAAATTGCCAGCTTTTATCCCCGGGCGGACAGGTGGTGTAGGTGCCGTTGCGCAGGCGATAATAAGTCATGCCCTGCTTTTCAATTTTGGTGGCTTCACCCCGGCCGGCTTCGCAGGTCAGGCTGTAGACGGCGTTATTGATTTCGGCGTCGTCGGTATCCAGGTTGTTGTGCATGCTGTCAGCGTAGACTTCAATGCTGCCATCGTGGAAATACACGTTGCCTTTGGCACTGACAGTATTGTTTTGCTGGTTCATGGTCGCGACATCGGCCGCCACGGTCCGGTTGGATTGCCGAACGACCACATCGCCGGAGTAGGTCACGCTGGCGTCGCTGTCCGCCTCTGCCTTATCGGCGGTGATTCTGATCGGGGCATTATTGGGATCACCGTCACTGGGATCCGGGGTCAGGCACATGCCTTTGACCAGGGCGAGTTCTTCCTCTGCCGTCGGGCTGGCTTCATTCTCAATGAGGGCATCATTGGCGAAAGATGACGGGCCATATAAAGCTATGCTGATCATGGTCGCCAATAAGCTGCGAGAAGTGAATGACATTGAGATTTAATTTCCTGTGTTCATGATATAGCGCAAAGGTGTCCAGACCGGCCCTGCCGTCCCCGCAATAAAGGCTGCTATGATAAAGCAATTTCTGCTTATCGGCATCTCTATGGGACCCTGTATTCATCGGACCGGATAAATTCATTATTGTTTTTTCTGCTATTATGCCGCGAGGTCTTTATCAGACGGCGCTGTGCTTTATGGCAGCAAGTCACGCTGATAAACCTATCTATTTTCGTAAGACTAGACGGCATTCGTGGGCACAATTTAGCAAATTACCAGAGAGTATAACATGCAGGTGTTGGGCAAGATTTTAGGGGCATTTTTTGGTTTCCTTCTTGGTGGACCTATCGGGTTGTTATTAGGCATCTTTTTGGGTCATAAGTTCGATCGGGCGCGTGCCGGTGTGTATCAGGGCGGCAGTTTTGGCCGTTTTAGCCAGGGTCAGGCTGATCAGCATGAACGTCAGGCGGCGTTTTTTCATGCGGCGTTTGCTGTGATGGGCCATATGGCCAAAGCGAAAGGTCGGGTGACCCAGGAGGAAATTCGTGTTGCCAGCGCCATTATGGACCGGATGCAACTGCACGGCGAAGCACGCCGGCTGGCTCAGGAAGCTTTCCGCGATGGTAAATCAGAAGATTTTCCCCTTCAGGAGGTGCTGACCCGGGTGCGCCAGCAAGGGACGGGCCGGCTCGATTTGCTGCAGTTTTTTCTCGAATTGCAGATCCAGGCCGCGTTTGCCGACGGCAGCCTGCATCCGAAAGAGCGCCAGTTACTGTTCGTGATTGGCCGTGCGCTGGGTTTTTCCGATCAGCAGCTGGAAAGGCGTCTGCATATGCAAGAAGCGGCGTTTCGTTTTCAGCAGGGGGGCGGTTTTTATCGCCAGCAGTCACAGCAACAGCAGGGCGGTTTTCGACAGGCGCCAACCCGGGATCAGCTCAGTGATGCGTATGAACTGCTGGGGGTAGCAAAAGAAGCCAGTCCGAAAGATCTGAAACGTGCTTACCGTAAACTGATGAACGAGCACCATCCGGACAAACTGGCGGCCAAAGGCTTACCGCCAGAGATGATGGAGCTGGCGAAGCAGAAAGCCCAGGAACTGACGGCAGCTTACGAGCTGATAAAAAAAGAAAAAGGCTTTAAATAAGGGCCAAGGCCCTCAGACACAGTGCTGAGGGCGGCCGGTGACAAAGCCTTCCAGATTGTCGATTAGCTGATTGGCCAGCGCCTGAATGGCCGAGTCCGCCCCCCAGGCCACATGGGGGGTCAGCAGCAGGTTGGGCAAGGCTGCGTTTGCCAGCAGCGGGTTGGACGCGTCGGCGGGCTCCCGGGTAAACACATCGCACCCGGCACCGCCCAGGTGGCCGGATCGCAGCGCCTCAACCAGATCCTCTTCGTTAACCAGCCCGCCGCGGCCGGTATTGATCAGCAGGCTGCCGGGCTTCATGTGTGCCAGCTCTGGTGCCGCAATCAAATTTGTTGTTTCCTCACTGAGCGGACAGTGCAGCGTAATCGCATCGGCGGTTTGCAGCACCTGCTCAAAAGGCAGGTAGCCCGCGCGGCACTGGCTGGCACCTTTGCGCTCGGCAAACACGACTTTCATGCCAATCGCTGCCGCCAGCCGGGCGACCGCCTGTCCCAGACTGCCGCTGCCGATCACTCCCAGCGTGCTGCCGGCCACATCGCCAATCGGGTGGCTGAAAAAACAAAACTGTTTCTTCTCCTGCCAGACGCCGGCCTGAATATCTTTGTGGTACGCAAACAGGTTGCGTTTGAGCGCAAACAGCATGGCAATGACATGCTCCGGCACCGAGCCGGTGGCATAACCGCGAATGTTACTGACCACTATGCCGTGCTCGCGGCAGTAGTCCAGATCGACATTATTGGTGCCTGTGGCGGCAATGGCGATCATTTTCAGCTGCGGCAACTGGCGCAGCGTGTCAGCATTGAGCACCACTTTATTGGTGATGGCGATGGTGGCCTGTTGCAGCCGTTCAACAAGCTGCGCCGAAGAGGTGGTCGGGTATTCCTGCCAGTGGTGCGCAAAGGCCGGGCGGGGCAGGGTGATCTGATGGGGGATGGTATCGCGATCGAGAAAAACTATCTGGTGCATCACTCTGGCTCCCTGCTGATGCTGTGGTTGATGGCACACAGTAAACACCAGCGAGGGGCAGGCTGCAAGTTGGGCAAACAAGTCTGCCGACTCAGAGGTCGGCAGCTAAGGCCGGTTGTACTTTACAGCGTCCGCTCGGGCGCGTCGGGATAGAATTCGCACGGTGCGAACACATGACGTGCTTCGTTGCTGTAGGGGTGGAAGAAGCTCAGTTCCGCCGCGTGCAGTTGCAGGCGGGGGGCCAGTGCTTTGGCCTGATCATGGGCATAGAAACCATCGCCCAGGATCGGGTGGCCCAGCGCCAGCATGTGGACGCGAAGCTGATGAGAGCGTCCTGTGACCGGGCGCAGTCGGACTAAACTGCTCAGGCCGTCACTGGCAATCACCTCATAATGGGTCACCGAGGGTTTGCCGTGCTCAAAACAGACTTTCTGCATCGGGCGGTTGGGCCAGTCGCAAATCAGCGGCAGATCTATGGTGCCGCTTGGCTGCTCTGGTGTGCCCCAGACCCGGGCGTAATAGACTTTTTCGGTCTGACGATCACGGAACTGGGCTTTGAGGTGCCGTTCGGCATCCTTGTTGAGCGACAGTATGATCAGGCCGGAAGTGGCCATGTCCAGACGATGCACAATCTGCGCTTTGGGATGCTCGGCCAGCACGCGGTGAAACACGCTGTCGGCATGCGCCGGATCGCGGCCGGGATTTGACAGCAGACCGGAAGGCTTGTTGATTGCTATGATATCGCGGTCGACATACAGAACATCCAGCCAGGGATCGGTAGGCGGGTTATAGTCCAGCGGTGGTAAGGGGTTCATGTTCGGGCTATCTCAGGTTGTACGCACAGGCAGCGGCGAAATGGTAACACAGGGCGGCAGGGAGTACCTACCGCCCGGATAGTGCTGTATCAGTTATGGCTGACGGCGATGACACGCAGCGAATCGAGCTGAATCTGGGCTTTGCTGATGTAAGCGGTCAGATCCTGAATCTGGCTTTGCAGCAATTCCAGCTCATCGTCCCGGATGTTAGGGTTGACCGATTTCAGGGCCTGCAGACGGGCCAGCTCGGCGCCCAAAGTGATTTCCATCTCCTGCTGCGCGGCCTGGCGTACTTTGGCCAGCTCAGGTTCGATCAGCTGATCGCCGGCGGCAATCAGGGCATGGATGTCTCTCTGCACCGAGTTGACCAGTTTGCTGCCCAGATGGCGGTTGACCGGACTCAGCTGACGGTTGAAGCCTTCGAACTCGACTTTATCCGACAGATTATTGCCTTTGGCATCCAGCAGGATACGGATAGGCGTGTGCGGCAGGAAGCGGCCGATCCCGGATTGTTTCGGTGCCTGGGCATCGACCACGTACACCAGCTCCAGCAACAGTGTGCCGGCGGGCAGCGCCTTGTTCTTGAGCAAAGACACAGCAGTGGTGCCGACACCTTCCGACAGCAGCAGGTCAATCCCGCCCTGAATCATAGGGTGTTCCCAGCTGATAAAGTGCATGTCTTCACGCGACAGCGCGGTATCACGGTCAAAGGTAATGGTGCAGCCATCCTGCGGCAAACCCGGGAAACTCGCTACCAGCATGTGCTCAGACGGGGTGATCACCAGGGCGTTTTCGCCTCTGTCATCCTGATTGAGGCCCACGGTATCAAACAGGCCGAGCGCGAAGGTCACCAGATTGGTGTCGCCGTCTTTGGCGGCAATCTGCTCGACCAGCTCTCGGGCGGCATCGCCACCGTTGGAATGGATCTCCAGCAGACGGTCGCGGCCCTGCTCCATTTTGCTCTTGAGCTCAGTGTGCATGCGGGCACTGTCGGCGATCAGCGAGTCCAGCGCCTCAGCACTGTGGTTTTCACTGGCCAGCAGGGTGATCAGCTGCGGCTGAATCGCTTCATACACCGCACGGCCTGTCGGGCATGTTTCTTCAAAGGCATTCAGCCCCTCGTTGTACCAGTGCGCCAGCAGCGCCTGCGAGGTGCCCTGCAGATGCGGCACATGGATCTCGATATCCCGCTGCTGGCCGATGCGGTCCAGTCGGCCGATACGCTGTTCCAGCAGATCCGGATTATTTGGCAGATCGAACATCACCAGCTGGTTGGCAAACTGGAAATTGCGGCCTTCAGAGCCGATTTCTGAACACAGCAGCACCTGCGCGCCGTCTTCTGTCTGAGCGAAGTAAGCGGCCGCTTTGTCGCGGTCGAGAATCGACATGCCTTCGTGGAACACAGTGGCGCGGATGCCTTCTTTTTCGCGCAGTGCCTGCTCCAGATTGAGCGCGGTTTGCGCGCGGGAGCAGATCACCAGCACTTTTTCATTGCGGTTGGCTTTGAGGAAATCCAGCAGCCAGCTCACCCGCGGGTCGAAGTTCCACCAGGTGGCCGATTCGCCTTCAAATTCCTGATAAATATCTTCCGGATACAGCAGCTTGAGCACTTTTTGTTCTTCGCTGATTTTCCCCATCATCATGCCGGCGACACGCATGGCCGTGCTGTACTGCGACGGCATCGCCAGCGGGTACAGATTGAGGTGACGCTGAGGAAAACCCTGCACTGCCGCGCGGGTGTTGCGGAACAGCACACGACCTGTGCCGTGGCGGTCCATCAGGTTGTCGACCAGCTCCTGACGCGCGGCATGCTGGGCGTGTTCGTCGCCCTGGGTGGTCAGTGTGTCCAGCAGCGGGGCAATGTCCTGCTCAGGCAGCAGATTGATCAGTGTCGCGCGGCTGTCGTCGTCCAGTTTTTTGCCAGCCAGCAGGTCTGACACCGCATCGGCGACCGGGGCGTACTGGCGCTCTTCATCGAGAAAGGCATCGTAATCGTAGAAGCGATCCGGGTCGAGCAGGCGCAGGCGGGCGAAGTGGCTCTGATGGCCCAGCTGATCCGGCGTGGCTGTCAGCAGCAGGCAGCCCGGGGTTTTCTCGGCCAGGGCTTCCACCACCTGGTACTCACGGCTCGGCGCCTCTTCACTCCACACCAGGTGGTGGGCTTCATCGACTACCAGCAGATCCCAGTCGGCGTCCAGCGCCTGTTCGAAACGGCGGCGGCTCTTGCGCAGAAAATCCAGTGAGCACAGCACGTATTGCGCGGTATCAAACGGATTGGCCGCATCGGCAATCGCCTCGACACAGCGCTCTTCATCGAAGATAGAAAAATACAGGTTGAAGCGGCGCATCATCTCAACCAGCCACTGATGCTGCAGGGTTTCCGGCACCAGGATCAGAATACGCTCGGCACGTCCTGCCAGCACCTGCTGGTGGATGATCATCCCGGCTTCAATGGTTTTACCCAGGCCCACTTCGTCGGCCAGCAGGACACGGGGGGCAAAACGGCGGCCCACTTCATGGGCAATGAACAGCTGGTGTGGGATCAGGCCGGCACGCATCCCGCACAAGCCGCGTAGCGGGCTCTTGTGCTGCTGGTGCTGGTTTTTCAGGGCGCGGTAGCGCAGGGCGAAACGGTCCATACGGTCAATCTGACCAGCGAACAGCTTGTCCTGCGGCTTGTTAAAACGGATCTGGTTGCTGAGGAAGATCTCGCGCAGCGACACATTTTCTTCCCCGGTATCGGTACGGGTGCCGATATAGGTCAGCACCCCTTGTTGTTCTTCCACTTGCTCGACCCTGAGCGACCAGCCTTCCTGACTCTCAGTCACATCACCGGCGTTGAACATCACGCGGGTGACAGGGGCATCATGGCGGGCATACACGCGATTCTCTTCGCTGGCGGCAAACATAAGGGTGACAGTACGCGCATCCATGGCGACCACAGTTCCTAACCCTAAATCACTTTCCGTGTCACTGATCCAGCGTTGACCCAAAGCAAATGGCATAGTGGACAAAACCTTCTAAATATTTGAAATCAAGGAGAATTGGATCCCGGCGACGATGAATATATCAACTACACTGAAATTAAGTGTAAGCCACAAATGGCGCCGGCAAAAAAGGGGCTAATGGTACTGCATGATGGGAGCCAGGTCACGGGCTAAGTGATGGACCCACCAAGTGAGAAAATTGTCACAATATTTTCATTTTTTGCGGTCATTAATGAAAAGCGGGTTTAGGCTTATTAATGATAGCCTTTGCCAATGGCTATTTCAGGTGAACAAGGAGACGTCTATGGACGATGCTGATAGGAAAGTCTTTGTACTTGATACCAACATCCTGTTACATGAACCCCTCGCCATCTACTCTTTCAAAGAGCACGACGTAGTGATTCCCATGACGGTCCTGGAAGAGCTCGACCGGATCAAAGACAGCAAACGCGACGTTGCCCGCGATGCCCGTGTTGCTATCCGCGCCCTCGAAGATATCTTCCACGATGCCACACCGGAACAAATCTCAGCCGGGATCCCCCTGACCGAGCAAGGTGATCACAAAGGCCGTATCGCGATTTTCGCCGATTACGAAATTCACGAGACTGTGCATGCCTTTGCCGACAAGGCCGGTGACAACCGGATTCTCAACGGGGTGCTCTACCTCCAGAATCATTATGCGCCGCGCAAGGTGGTGCTGATCACTAAAGACATCAATATGCGCCTGCGTGCCAAAGGCGCCGGGGTGTTTTACGTTGATGATTACCGGTCAGATCAGCTGATTGATGACGTCAGCCTGCTGACCAAAGGGTTCCACCGCTATCCGGCCAGTTTCTGGGAGCGTGTGGGTGAGTGCCATTCTGAAAAACGCGGCCGCTCGACCTTGCATACGCTGCCGCAAGAGCTGTTTGAATCGCCCTTCGTCAACCAGTACCTGATTGATGAAGATACCGATTTCGCGGCCCGGATCCAGAGTCTGGACGGGGAAATGGTCACCCTGAAAGATCTGGGGCATGAGCGCCTGATGCACCGCCAGGCATGGGGCATTCATCCGAAGAACATCTATCAGGGCATGGCGATGGACGCGCTGCTCGATCCTGATATCGATCTGGTGATCCTGACCGGTCCGGCCGGGTGTGGTAAGACGATCCTCGCGATGGCTGCCGCACTGGAGCTGGTGATAGAAAAAGGCATGTACGACAAGATCATTGTCACCCGCAATACCCCGGACATTGCTGAATCTATCGGTTTCCTGCCGGGTACGGAAGAAGAGAAAATGATGCCCTGGCTGGCGGCAGTGACAGACACCATGGAGGCCTTGCATAAGCACGATGTCTGCACTGACGGTTCGATGAAATATATCTTCGAAAAAGCCAATATCCAGTTCAAATCGATTAACTTTATGCGCGGCCGCTCTATCCAGAACGCTTTCGTGTTGCTGGATGAGTGTCAGAACCTCACGGCTTCACAAATCAAGACCATCATCACCCGCTGTGGTGAAGGCACTAAGCTGGTTTGTTCCGGTAACCTGGCGCAGATCGATTCCACTTACCTGTCGCCTGTGACATCAGGCTTAACCTATATCGTTGAACGATTTAAGAATTTCGAGGGCAGCGCCAATATCTACCTCAATGGTGTGGTGCGCAGCCGTCTGGCGGAATTTGCTGAAGAAAATCTGTAATTCACTGGGCGGGATCCGCTGAGCGGATCTTAAGCATTCATCGCCCGAGGTACTTCCTTAATCTTTCATCTTCCGGCTCCCCCAGCACTTGCTGGGTGGGGCCGCATACCCGGATTTCCCCCTGCTCGACAAAGGCACAGTGATCAGCAATTTTCAGCGCATCGTCCGGACTGTGGGTGATCATCAGCACAGTGATCCCGGCTTCCTTGGCCAGACTGGCGATCAGATCCAGCATTTCTTGTCGCAGCGCCGGATCCAGCGCGGAAAACGGCTCATCGAGCAACAGCAGAGGACGGTGCCTGACCAGACAGCGTGCCACAGCCACCCGCTGTTTCTGACCGCCGGATAACAGCTCTGGCAAGCGATCCAGATAACGGCCAATGCCGACCCGTTCTGCCGCGTCTTTGACTGATGCTTTGTCAGCCGCGCTGAGGCGCAGTCCGGGATGGATTCCCAGGGCAATATTGTCAAACACGCTCAGATGAGGAAACAGGTTGTGATCCTGAAACAGGATCGACAGCGGCCGCTCGGCCGGATTCTGCCTGTCGATCACGTCACCGTTGATCCTCAGCTCTCCGCTGTCCGGCTTGAGAAAACCGGCGATCATCGCCAGCAGGGTACTTTTGCCCGCCCCGCTGGGGCCGATCACCGCCAGAATATCTCCCGGCGCGACCGACAGATCAAAGCTGAGCTGCATCGGCGCCTGATTATGGTGACGGTAACAATGGCTCAGTTGCGACAAAGAGAGCATAGGTGAAGTCATAAGTTATCCGTTAGCAGTGCGGGCAGACGAGGGAGACCGGGACAATAGCAGGCTTTCCACCACAGTGAAAATGCCCAGGCTGAGCAAGAGCAGCAGCAGAGCGGCAACGGCGGCGGCATCCATCTGATAGCTGTCCATCAGCTGGAACAGGTACAGGGGCAGGGTCTGAAAATCCTGGCTGCCGAACAGCGCAATGGCACCCAGATCACCCAGCGACAACACGAAGCTGATCGCCATCGCCTGGGCCATAGGTTTGCGCAGTGCCCGCCATTCCACCAGATACAGGCGCGGCAGGCCGCGCATGCCCAAACTCTGGCACAGCGGGTTGTATTGCTGCGCGAGATGCAGCATCGGCTGGCTCAGGGTTTTGATGACATAAGGCAGTGCCATCAGGGCATTGACGGCCACGACCACCCAGAAGGCCGAGGCGAAGACGTCGGTGAATTCGCGCAGCAGCAAAAACAGACCTGTGCTGATCACCAGCCCGGGTGTGACCAGAATAATGGTGCCAATCAGCTCCAGCCCGTCGGCAGAGAGGCGGTAGCGCTGCAGCCGCCAGTAACGGCTGGCACAGAGGATGGCGATCCCGCTGATCAGTGCCAGCAGGCAGGCCAGCAGCGCGATTTGCAATGAATGGCTGATCGCCTGCCACAGGGCGGGGGTGCTCAGCAGCTGCGGCAGCTGGGCATTGAGCCCGGCGCTCAGTACTGCCAGCATAGGCGGCAGAACTAACAGCAGCACCAAGCCAATCCAGCATCCGTCCCACACTCTGGCCGAGCCGCTGTCGAGGTAATTCGGATGCCCCTGGCGAACCCGGCCGCTGAGCGTGGACAGCGGTTTGGCAAAGCGCTGGCTGAACAGCACCAGCGAGCAGCACAGCAGCATCTGCCATAACGCCAGCATGGCACCGGCGGCTAAATCAAAGTCGTATCTCAGCGCCTGATAGATAGCCAGCTCGATCGTGGTGGCTTTCGGGCCGCCACCGAGCGACATAATCACCGCAAAGCTGGTAAAGCACAGCATGAACACCAGCCCGGCGACCTGAGGCAACTGCTGACGCAGCCGCGGCCAGGCAACCAGCCGGAACAGTGGCCAGCCTTTCATGCCCAGATGAGCGGCGAGCTGATGCTGTTCGGCCGGAATGCTTTCCAGGCTTTGCAGCAGTAAACGGCTCGCCAGCGGCAGGTTGAGAAAGACATGGGCGAGAAGAATGCCGTTGAGACCGTAAATGCTGAACGGCAGGGTCATGTCCAGCCTGGCCAGTGCTTGGGCCAGCAAACCGCTGTTACCATAGATAGCCAGCAGACCAAACACCGCCACCAGTACCGGCAGCACCACCGTCATGGCAAACAATCTGAGCAACACAGTCCGGCCCGGAAAACGGCGCCGCGACAGAGCGTAAGCGACAGGGATCGCCGGAATCACACTGAGCAGGGTCGATAACAGGGCCTGTTGAAAGCTGAAGGCCGTGACATGACGCAGGTAAGGATCCTGCCACAAGCTGAGCGGTTGCAGTTCGGTGGCCTGACTCAGCAGCGCGCTGAGCGCCCCGCCGACCACAAGCAGTATCAGCCCGGCGCTTAACAGGCCGGGCAGGCTGGAACGGGAGAGTAACAAGGTCTGTCCTATTGCATTACAGGTGCATTACTGGGTCAGGGCCGTCTGCCACTCGCGAATCCAGCTTTTACGCTCTTTCGCGACTTCATCGGCGGAAAATTCCAGCGACTTGGCAGGCAGGGTCAGGGTGCTGAACCCTTCAGGCAGTTCCTGGGCGGTGACCGGATACATCCAGTTGCCCGTTGGAATGTGTGACTGGAAGCCCGGCGTCAGGATGAAGGTAAGGAACTGCTCGGCCAGCTCACTGTTGCGGCTGTTTTTGAGCTTGGCGGCAACTTCCACCTGCATATAGTGGCCTTCGCTGAAGTTGGCGGCTTTGTACTTGTCTTCGTTCTCGGCAATCAGGTGGTAGGCCGGTGAGGTGGTGTAAGAGAGCACCAGATCGGTCTCGCCGTTGAGGAACATGTTGTAGGCCTCTGACCAGCCTTTGGTCACAGTCACGGTTTTTTTCGCCAGTTGCTGCCAGGCCGCGGCGGCTTGGTCGCCATAGACAGATTTCACCCACAGCATCAGACCCTGTCCCGGCGTTGAGGTGCGGGGATCCTGATAAATCATCGTCAGATCGTCGCGCTCAACCAGCGCTTTCAGGCTCTCTGGCGGGTTATTCAGTTTCTTGCTGTCGTAAATGAAGGCGAAGTAACCGTAATCGAAAGGGACAAAGGTGTCATCCTGCCAGCCGCCCGGAAGGGTGACCGCCGCCGTATCCACCTGGTGAGTGGTCAGCAGGCCGGTTTTTTTGGCTTCCGTCATCAGGTTGTTATCCAGCCCTAACAGCAGATCGGCTTTGCTGCTTTTGCCTTCCAGTCGGACACGGTTGAGGATCGACACACCATCGTCCAGGGCGACAAACTGCAGATCGCAGCCGCACTGTTTCTCAAACGCGGTTTCGATGGCCGGACCCGGTCCCCAGTCCGCGGTAAAAGAGCTGTAGGTGTAAACGGTCAAGGTCGGTTGAGCGGCGGCGGCAGACGTGGCGGCAGCCAGCAGGGGTAAGGTTATCAGTAGGTGTTTCACAAAGCGCTCCTGAGTTCCTGTAAGACAGGGAATTCCGATTTCTTCAAGGCGCGGGGTTGAGTGAGAGGGAGAATCTCCCCGGGAAGGCACGAAAGGGGTAAAGGTGTGCTTTCTTGTCTCTCAGTTTTTCTCAATTCCTCCGCCAGCATGATCTGGTTCAGGTTCAATGGGTCCCGTACGCAGTACGATCTCAGCCCTAAGACTCCCCATGAGAACGGCTCTCATTGTAAACGCGGCCGGCACAGGTTGCCAGCCACAATTGCGGCCGGCTGTGAATCCTGAGCTGCAAGTTAACTTGTCAGGCGAGGCTATTTGATCTCATTGAGCCGCCAGTCGTAATCGTAACTGGGCGATACCAGCGTCACCGGCCGATTGAGGTAAGTGTTCAGATGCTTTTGCAGTTCAGCCAGAGTACCGAAATCACTCTGATACCAGTCATAAATCGACGACAGGCGGACGCTCTGGCCGCGCACATCAACCCCTTTATCGCTGTTGATAAAGCGTTTGGCAGCTTGGTCGAGCTGTTCGTTCAGTTTATCGGCCTGCATGACCTCAGGGAGCAGATCCGGGCAGCCCAAGCTGGCACAGTTCACCACATAGTGAATACGCTCGTCCTGCCAGATAGGGCGCAGGATCCTGTGTTCAATATCATTGAGCGACAGTTTTTGTCCGCTGATGGTGATCAGCTTTTCATCCCAGGGACCGAAGCTGAACATGCCGCCGAGTTTGGTGATCGAGCTGACCGGATAGTTGTCCAGAATCACTTTAACTGTCAGGGCGTTATACAGGTTCACCCAGTAGGCAAACTGCTCATTGCGGTTATAGCGGCGCGGGTCCAGCGCGGCGAGTTGGTCCAGATAACGTGTCAGAGCGGCTTTATCCTGCGGGCTGACCGCGGCATAACGAAAGCGGGTCTGCTTGGGGGCGACCAGCAGATAGTCGTTGAGCAGGCCCTGCCAGATGGCGTGGTCAACTTTCGCGCTACTGCCCGGGTTACTGGCTTGCCACAAAGGCCAGAGATCGGCTTTGGGGGCGGCCAGTGTCGCTGAAGACAGGCTGAGTAGCATCATCAGGAGCAGGACGGTCAGGGGTTGGCGTAACGGATACATGTGAACACCTCTGTAAAAAGATTGATATTCAACAGACCGAAACCGGGGGCGTTTCTTTCTGATGGCGGGCGCTAAACAAAACACCCTGCCGGAGCAGGGTGTCTGAGCCAGTCAGCAATGACAGTATAGATCAGGCCAGAAAAGCCGGAATCTTACTTTCATACTCAGCGATTTTATCTTCGTGCTGCAGGGTCAGGCCGATGTTGTCCAGACCGTTCAGCAGGCAGTGGCGGCGGAACTCGTCAATCTCGAAGCTGTAGGTCTTGCCGTTGGCGCTGACCGTCATGCTTACCAGATCCACAGTCACTTCGGCGCCCTGGTTGGTGTCGACAAACTGGAAGATCTCATCGACTTCAGCATCTGTCAGCCGTACCGGCACCATCTGATTGTTGATCGCGTTGCCATAGAAAATATCGGCAAAGCTCGGCGCAATGATGATTTTGATACCGTAGTCAGCCAGTGCCCAGGGCGCGTGCTCGCGTGATGAGCCGCAGCCGAAGTTTTCACGGGCCAGCAGGATACTGGCGCCCTGAAAGCGCGGGTGGTTCAGGACGAACTCAGGATTAGGCTGCTCGCCGGCGTCATCGAGAAAACGCCAGTCGTGAAACAGGTGCTTACCGAAACCGGTACGGTTCACTTTCTGCAAAAACTGCTTTGGAATGATGGCGTCAGTGTCGACGTTCGCGGCATCCAGCGGCACCACCAGTCCTGTGTGTTGTTTGATTCCTGCCATGCTTGTTCCCTCTTAAATTAGGCGGTGGCGACTGTGGCTTTGTCCAGCTCGCGGATGTCGACGAAGTGGCCGGCACAGGCAGCGGCGGCGGCCATCGCCGGGCTGACCAGATGAGTACGGCCATCACGGCCCTGACGGCCTTCAAAGTTACGGTTACTGGTCGAAGCGCAGCGCTCTCCCGGACCTAAGCGGTCGTTGTTCATCGCCAGACACATAGAGCAGCCCGGCAGGCGCCATTCAAAACCGGCTTCGATGAAGATCTTGTCCAGCCCTTCCTGCTCGGCCTGCGCTTTGACCTGCTCAGAGCCGGGCACTACCAGCGCCTGAACATTGGGAGCCACTTTGCGGCCTTTGGCGACCGCAGCGGCAGCTCGCATATCTTCAATGCGCGAGTTGGTGCAAGAACCGATGAAGACTTTATCTATCGGGAAATCGGCCAGTTTTTTACCCGCTTCCAGACCCATGTAAGCCAGCGCTTTAGCAGCAGAAGAACGTTCAACCGCATCGCTGAAGCTGTCCGGTGCCGGAATCGGCTCATCAATGGCAATCACCTGACCCGGGTTGGTGCCCCAGGTGACCTGGGGTTTGATGTCTTTAGCCTCCAGGGTCACCACGTGGTCAAACTGAGCATCAGCATCGGATTTCAGTGTCTGCCAGTATGCAACGGCAGCTTCAAACTCGGCGCCGGTCGGGGCAAAGTTACGGCCCTGGATGTAATCAAAGGTGGTCTGATCCGGTGCGATCAGGCCCGCTTTGGCACCCAGTTCGATGGCCATGTTACAGACCGTCATCCGGCCTTCCATGCTGAGATCCGTGATAGCTTCACCACAGAATTCCACTACATAGCCGGTACCGCCGGCGGCTGTGGTTTTGCCGATGATCGCCAGAATGATGTCTTTGGCTGTGATGCCAGGGGCGACTTTGCCTCTGACTTCAATCTTCATGGTTTTGGCGCGGGCTTGTTTCAGGGTCTGGGTGGCCAGTACGTGCTCAACCTCAGACGTCCCGATACCGAAGGCCAGCGCGCCGAACGCCCCATGGGTGGCGGTGTGGGAATCGCCACACACGATAGTCATGCCCGGCAGGGTAATACCCAGCTCAGGCCCCATGACATGGACTATGCCCTGGTATTTATGGTTCAGATCATACAGGGTGACGCCGAAATCTTTACAGTTCTTGGCCAGGGTTTCCATCTGGATACGGGCCATCTCGCCCGACGCATTGATGTCTTTGGTCTGCGTTGAGACGTTGTGGTCCATAGTGGCGAAGGTTTTGCCGGTCTGGCGAACCTGACGGCCTTTCTCTCGCAAACCGTCAAAGGCCTGCGGTGAGGTCACTTCGTGCACCAGATGACGGTCGATATACAGGATCGGGTTTTCACCTTCGGCGGCCACCACGACGTGGGCATCATAGACTTTTTCGTACAGCGTTTTGGCTGTGTGTGTTGTGTTTGACATTGCTCGTTTGCTCCTCGTCGTTCGGCTTACGCCTGGCGGATGTAGGCGGCGATTTTATCGCCCATGGCGTCGGTAGACAGGGCTGGGCGGCTGCCGGCCAGATCGGCGGTCAGCTCACCGGCTTCCAGTGCCTGGGAGACGGCTTGCTCAATGGTGCGTGCCGCTTCTTCTTGTTCCAGACTGTAGCGCAGCATCAGGGCGGCAGACAGGATTTGTGCCACCGGGTTGGCGATGTTTTTACCGGCGATATCCGGCGCAGAACCGCCTGCCGGCTCATACATACCGAACTTGTCCTGGTTCAGGCTGGCCGAAGGCAGCATGCCCATAGAGCCGGTGATCATGGCGCATTCGTCGGAGATAATGTCACCGAAGATGTTGGAACACAGCATGACGTCAAACTGCGACGGATCTTTGATCAGCTGCATGGTAGCGTTGTCGATATACATATGGCTCAGCTCGACATCCGGGTAATCTTTGGCGATACCTTCCACCACTTCGCGCCACAGAATCGAGCTTTGCAGTACGTTCGCTTTGTCGATAGAACAGACTTTCTTGCGGCGCAGGCGGGCCGATTCAAAGGCGATACGGGCGATACGCTCGATTTCATAGCGATGATAGATCTCGGTATCATAGGCCTTTTCCATCGCGCCTTCCCCTTCGCGGCCTTTTGGCTGACCGAAGTAGATGCCGCCGGTCAGCTCACGCACCACTACTATGTCAAAACCACGCTCTGAGATGTCGGCACGCAACGGAGAAAAGGCTTCCAGACCATTGTGGATCTGCGCCGGACGCAGGTTACAGAACAGCTGGAAGTGTTTGCGCAGCGGCAGCAGTGCACCGCGTTCCGGTTGTTCATTGGCGGGCAGGTGTTCCCATTTCGGGCCGCCCACCGAGCCGAACAGCACAGCATCGGCAGCTTCACAGCCTTTCAGGGTGTGGTCCGGTAACGGCGAGCCGTGATTGTCGATGGCAATACCACCCACATCATATTCTTCACGGTCCAGGGTGAAGCCAAAACGGGCTTCAATGGCGTCCAGCACTTTGTGTGCCTGACGCATGACTTCCGGACCAATCCCGTCGCCGGATAACACGGCAATTTTATAGCGTTGACCTGCCATGGTTATACTGTCTCCATTTTTGTTTTCTGTTTAATTTCTGCAATTTGCTCGGCGCGGTGAATGCTGTTGATTACATGCAGCAAAGCTTGTCCGGACGCTTCAACAATGTCGGTTGCCAGACCGGTACCGTGGTATTTACGGCCTTTGTAATTGGCAATGATATCCGCCTGACCCAGGCCGTCTTCCCCTTCGCCTTTGGCGGTCAGGTCAAACTTATCCAGGGCGATCTCATAGCCGGTTAAGCGGTAGATACACTGGTACAGCGCATCGACCGGACCATTACCGACCGCCGCTTCACATTTCTCTTCCTCACCGCACTGCAGCTTGATGCTGGTGGTGGCCATGACGCTGCCTGACTGGACGCTCAGGTAGTTCAGCTTGAAGTAATCGTCTTCCTCGCGCATGTTGGCGAAGTACATCAGGGCTTCCAGATCGTAATCGAACACCTGGCCTTTGCGGTCGGCCAGCTTCAGGAAGTCGGCGTACAGGGTGTCCAGGTTGTACTCGTTGTCGTTGTAACCCATGCTGTCCATGTGGCTCTTGACGGCCGCGCGGCCGGAGCGGCTGGTCAGGTTCAGCGCCTGGTTCTTCAGGCCGATAGACTCCGGTGTCATGATCTCGTACGTGTTCTTGTTCTTCAGTACGCCGTCCTGGTGGATACCCGACGAGTGGCTGAAGGCATTGGCACCGACAATGGCTTTATTGGACTGAATCGGCATGTTGCACAGCTGGCTGACCATCTTGCTGGTGCGGGAAATTTCTTCGTGCTTGATATTGGTGCTGACACCCAGCAGCTCGGCGCGGGTTTTGATGATCATAGCGATCTCTTCCAGCGCACAGTTACCGGCACGCTCGCCAATCCCGTTAATCGTTCCCTCTACCTGGCGGGCACCGGCCTGAATGGCGGCCATGGAGTTGGCGACCGACATGCCCAAATCATCGTGGCAGTGCACCGAAATGACCGCTTTGTCGATGTTTGGCACCCGGTTAAACAGCTGGCTGATAATACCGCCAAACTCGCTGGGCAGGGTGTAGCCGACGGTATCGGGGATGTTGACTGTGGTCGCACCGGCTTTGATGGCCGCTTCGACCATGCGACACAGGTTATCGATTGGGGTGCGGCCGGCATCTTCGCAGGAAAACTCCACATCGTCGGTGTACTTGCGGGCACGGGTAACGGCAGCTACGGCCATGTCGATCACATCATCATAGCTGCGGCGCAGTTTGTCCTGAACATGAATGGTAGAGGTGGAGATGAAGGTATGGATTCGGAAGGCTTCGGCAACTTTTAACGATTCGGCAGCGACATCAATGTCGTTCGCCACGGCACGGGACAAGGCACAGACGCGGCTGTTCTTGATGTGCCTGGCGATGGTCTGCACCGACTCAAAATCGCCCGGCGAGGACACCGGGAAGCCAGCTTCAATGATATCTACACCCAGACGCTCCAGTGCGTAGGCAATCTGCAGCTTCTCTTTCACGGTTAAGCTGGCGGACAGGGCCTGTTCGCCGTCGCGCAAGGTGGTGTCGAATATAATGACCTGATCGTTCATGATTGCTTCCTTTTTAGTTGGCCTGCCTGTCTATGATGGCTGGGTCGCGTCCTGTACGCCGGGCCTTTATACGAAAAACCCGCGCTTGGGCGCGGGTTAATCTGAATTTTTAGCGGTGAATTTCACCCATCAGCTACCCACGCGACTGGTCACGAGAAGGAGTAGGCTGAGTAGAAGAGTGAATTGTGTTTGCATTGTTTTTTTGATCCGCTGTGTTGTTGACCAAAGGAATATCAAATTGTACAGACTAGCGTCAAGCGATAATTGTATCTTTATGCATTTTCGATAGGAGAGCAGGGGAGTCTGGTCCGCTTTGGCTATAGGAGAGCTGCGGCTAACTCATTACTCTGGTGAGCGCGCAGCCGTCCCCGACCCTTCTGCCCGCGCAAAGACGGCGATTGTCATTATCCCTCCTCGAAATCGTCACCCGGATGTCATATCCGCTTCTTAATCTGGCTGCACAGGTTAAGAGGAGAATAGTGCTATGGCAGTGACTGTATTAGTACCTATCCAGCGCTTTGATTACGCCTTTTCCAGTTTATGTCTGTGTCACCGCTTTAATCAGCCGGTGGCGACACTGAGCCGGATAATCTCCCGTTCGGGGGACGGGCCTTTGTACTTACTGTTCGGCTTGCTGGTCTGGGTATTTGACCGGCAACAGGGCGGTCAGGTATTAGGCTTGGGATTACTGGCATTCCTGTTGGAACTGCCTGTCTACCTGCTGTTGAAAAACACCTTCAAACGCAATCGTCCGGCGCAGCTACCCAGTTTTATTCAACCTTCTGACAAATACAGCCTGCCATCCGGACACACCGCCGCCGCTTTTCTGATGGCGTCGTTAATTTCTAGCTTTTACCCGGCAGCGGCCTGGCTGGTCTGGCCCTGGGCGATGCTGATCGGATTTTCCCGTGTGCTGCTGGGTGTACATTTCATTACCGACATTGTGGCGGGCGCTTTGCTGGGCATGATGTGCTTTGCTGTCGTCAAGGGGGCGATATGAGAATACTTTACGGCGTACAAGGAACCGGTAACGGCCATATTTCCCGGGCCAGGGAAATGGCCAGAGCCTTTTCCCAGCTTGGCGTGACCGTCGATTTCCATTTCTCCGGCCGCCCGGCTGAACACTACTTTGATATGGAGTGCTTCGGCGATTATCACACCTCCCGGGGGCTGACCTTTATCACAGAGCACGGCAAGGTGAGCCAATGGCAGACCTTGCGGCAGAATTCATTGCTGGATTTCTGGCGGGAGGTGAAGGCCATGGATCTGTCCGGCTATGATCTGGTGCTCAATGATTTTGAGCCTGTCTCTGCCTGGGCTGCCCGCCGGCAGGGGATCCCCAGCCTGGGGCTCAGCCATCAGAGCGCGTTTTTGTATGATGTGCCGAAAGAAGGGGAAAGCTGGCTGGACAGAAAACTGATCCGCCATTTTGCGCCGACGGATCAACAACTGGGCCTACACTGGTACCATTTCGGCGCCCCGATCCTGCCGCCGATTGTGCCCCGGCATACTGACTCCCCGCCACAATCTGACGGGTCAGTGCTGGTGTATCTGCCGTTTGAAGGGCTGGATAAGGTGCTGGAGATGCTGTCCCGTTTTTCAGCGGTGACCTTTTATTGTTATCACCCCTCGGTGCGCCAGAACTACCAGCAAGACAATGTCCACGTCTGCGCGCTGAGCCGGACTGGCTTTCATCAGCGGTTGGCCGTGTGTGACGGGGTGATCGCTAACGGGGGCTTTGAGCTGCCGTCGGAAGCCATCGCACTGGGCAAGAAGTTATTGCTCAAACCGCTGCAAGGCCAGTACGAGCAGCTGAGTAATGTGGCGACGCTGGAGCTGATGGGGCTGGCGGTCGGTATGCATTCGCTGGATGCGGCCGCGATACGCAACTGGCTCGACAGCCATTCGCCGGGTCAGGTTATCTGGCCGGATGTGGCGCTGGCCGTTGCCCGCTGGTTACAGCAGGATAACCGTCCTTCAGTGGATGCACTGTGCCAGTCACTCTGGGAACCTGTCAGCTTCCCGGAGCCTGTGCTGGAAACCGTGGCGGATTTCGGCTCAGAGACCGGGATCGCCAGTGAGCGATCATTAATCACCGGGACTTATTGATCACCTCTTTTTCCTGACGTGGCTGGCGCGTCAGGAGTCTGACTTCCTTCTAAGTGATTGAAATTCACTTCTTGTCATATTGTTTTATATCCTTTTAGATATTTTTATAACGAATTTATCTGCTTGTTTTTGTTTGGACTATCGTTCAATATTGACCTATATCATACTGTTAGAGCCAGGTTGGGATCTCCCAGGGTATTGGTGTCATCATTCTTTTGAATAATACTGATTACCCCCAGTTTTCTAAAGGGTATGTGAGGGTGTTGTGCCCTGGTTAGCGGGAGCAAGACTCTCAGGATTATTCGAACAAGAGGTCAGAAATGGCGCGTAGAGGTATGTCTTTCCAAGCAGCAGAAAATCTCTCCATGGGCTTGAGCCTGCGGAATGTAGATCTGAATTTGCTGACAGTATTCGATGCGGTGATGCAGGAGCAGAATATCACCCGAGCAGCACATAACCTGGGTATGTCTCAGCCAGCGGTGAGTAATGCCGTCGCGCGACTGAAAACGACCTTTGACGATGAGCTGTTCATTCGCCATGGAAGGGGAATTCAGCCTACCACCAGAGCCAAGCAATTATTTGGTCCCGTGCGTCAGGCGCTGCAGCTTATTAAAAATGAACTGCCGTCTTCGACTTTCCTGCCGGAAACATCGAACCGCTTGTTCCGCCTGGCGGTGTGTAATCCGCTGGATATCCGTTTCGCCCCTCACATTCTGCGTCAGCTGGGCGATTTGGCTCCCAAGGCGCAGGTGGCGCTGGAAGCGGGTATCGAAAGCGACATGGTGCAGAAACTGCGCTATCAGGAGCTGGATTTTGTGATCGATTATCTGCGTTTTGATGATCAGGGCTTCACGTCCACCGAATTGTTTAAAGACGAGTTGGTGGTGGTCGCGGCCGGTAACCACCCGCGTATTCAGGGTGCGCTGAGTGCCGGCGAGTTCGTGGCTGAAAAGCATGCGGTGCTTCAGCCAGTGCAGGGTGCGCGCGGGTTTGCAGAAGCCGTATACCATCAGGCGCCGGGCTGTCATGTTGCCTACCAGGGCGGCAGTCTGAGCAATATGATGTACGTGGTCGGCCAGTCCGATCTGATTGCCGTGATGCCAAAATGGCTGGCGCAATCCATGGCGGATACCTTGTCGCTCCAGCTGATGACACTGCCGTTTGAAGGTAAGACCATCAGCGGTTACCTGAGCTGGCATGACTCATCGCAAAAAGACAAGGGCCACCAGTGGCTGCGCGAACAACTACTGGCGATTTGTGATCAGGTCACCTGCTAAATCTTGCCAGGTTTACTGTGCTGAATGCGGCTATTTCTCTTCGGGGAAACAGCCGTTTCTTTTTTCTGGCTCTGGATTGGCGTGCGGATTGTCACCGAATTGTTTTATGCCAGCTTAAGGAGTGAGAGCCATGCAGCATTCTGCCTGTCACTGTGATGATCTCTGTTGCCTTTTGATGTCCGATCAGTAGACTTTCCGCTCCTTCAGCGAACAGCTGTAAGCTAATTTCATGACAGAGCCGTTTATGTCACAACTTGACTACCACATAGTTCACCGTATTCAGCACCAGATCGCCCGTTTGGGGAGCCGTATCGCGCTTCGCTATCCTCATGATGGCCAGTGGCGGGACATCAGCTGGCAGACGCTGGGTGAGCAGATTCACCAGCTGTCACTGGCGTTGCTGGCCCAGGGCGTCGGCGTTCAGGATAAAGTCGGGATCTTTTCGCCCAATATGGCCCGCTGGACGGTCGCCGATCTGTCGACCCTGTACCTGCGTGGGGTGACGGTGCCGATTTATCCGACCAGTACCGCGCAGCAGGCGGCCTATATCATCAATAACGCCGACATTAAGGTGCTGTTCGTGGGCGAGGCTGCCCAGCTGGACGCGGTCTTGCAGATAGCGGCAGCGTGCCCGCAGCTCGAACGCATCGTGCTGATGGATGGCCACTGCGACCCTGCCGATCATGCGCTGGTGTGTGATTATCAGCAGTTTGTCGCCCAGGGTAGAAGCGGGGATGAAGAGGTGCTGCAGGCCCGTCTGGCAGATTGCCGGATGGATGATTTGCTGACGCTGATCTATACCTCTGGCACCACAGGCACGCCCAAAGGGGTGATGCTGGATTACGCCAATATTGCCGCGCAGCTGCAGGGCCATGATCAGAAGCTGGCCCTGAACGAAGGGGATGTCTCATTGTGTTTCCTGCCCTTGTCCCATGTGTTCGAACGCGCCTGGACTTTCTATGTGCTGCACCGCGGCGGTATCAACTGCTATCTGACCGACACCAATGCCGTGCGTGAGGCGCTGGTGGAAGTGCGGCCGAATGTGATGTCGGCGGTGCCGCGTGTTTACGAGAAAATCTACAGTGCGGTGCAGGCCAAAGTGGCCAAAGCCCCGGTGCACCGCCGGGCGCTGTTTCACGCCGCGCTGGCCATTGGTCACCGTATGGCGGCATGCCGGCAGCAGAACCGCCGGCCTGCGGCCTGGTTAAACATCGCCCACAAAGCGGCAGACAGGCTGGTGCTGTCAAAGCTGCGTGAGGTGCTGGGCGGACGTATCAAGTTCATGCCTTGCGGCGGCGCCAAGCTGGATGCCGGTATCGGACGTTTCTTTCATGCCATAGGCATCAACGTCAAGCTGGGCTACGGGATGACGGAAACCACGGCGACCGTATCCTGCTGGGACGATATTGGTTTTAACGCCGATTCGATTGGCACCCTGATGCCGGGCGCCGAAGTGAAAATCGGTGAGCACAGTGAAATTCTGGTGCGCGGGCCCATGGTGATGCGCGGGTACTACAAGCTGGCGGAAGAAACCGCCGCGAACTTTACCGCGGACGGTTTCCTGAAAACCGGTGATGCCGGCGAATTCGATGCACAGGGCAATCTGTTCATCACCGACCGGATCAAGGAGCTGATGAAAACCTCAGGCGGTAAGTATATTGCGCCTCAGGTGATTGAAGGCGCGATCGGCAAGGATTCGATGATCGAACAAATCGCGGTGATTGCCGATGCCCGCAAGTTTGTGTCTGCCCTGGTGGTGCCTTGTTTTGAAACCCTGGAAAACCACGCCCGTGAGCTGAATATCAAGTATCACAACCGTCTGGAGCTGCTCAGGCACAGCCAGATCATGGCCGTGGTCGAGCAACGCATTGCCGAGCTGCAAAAAGATCTCGCCAAGTTCGAGCAGGTGAAAAAGTTCACTTTGCTGCCCCAGGCCTTCTCTATGGATGAGGGAGAGCTGACACCGACCCAGAAGCTGCGCCGCAAGGTGATCCTGCAGCGCTATCACCAGCAGATAGAAGCCATGTATCACGAGCACCCGCGGCAGGAGTCACCGAAGCGCTAAGCAAAACCAATCGGAAATCCTTTTCGTCGCAACGGCCTGCCAGCAGGCCGTTGTCGTATCTGCGAGACTCCCGCCTGCCTTTTTCATGATTTTCTGTCAGCCTGCCTGCGTGGTAAAGGATGCTGATGGGCGCATATGCTGATTTGTTAGTGTGATACTG
This sequence comes from Photobacterium sp. SP02, assembly GCF_038519165.1. Classification (NCBI taxonomy): domain Bacteria; kingdom Pseudomonadati; phylum Pseudomonadota; class Gammaproteobacteria; order Vibrionales; family Vibrionaceae; genus Photobacterium; species Photobacterium sp. SP02. The sequence goes on along the minus strand of NZ_JASJOJ010000007.1, from coordinate 79,168 downwards.
GTTCATTATCCTGTTCGGTTTCTGTTCGCTGGCCGTTAATAAGGCTATTTGTAGCCAGTACAGAAAATAACCACGAAATAGCTGTGGGGAATGGACGTCAGCGGTTAAAAAACGTTAAGGTGGCGACTGGGTTACTGCTGGTGGGAATGTCCATTGGCAGTCACATAGTACGAAAAACACTGGATTTCTTTAGGCTAAAGATAAGCCCTAACTATGTTATACCCGTCTGTACCACTGACACTGTTGGTCTGCTCCCTACCGCTGTCTTGCTGACGGCGACGAATGTTAAGCAAACCCGTTCGGTATGCTGGCGTAACCCGGTATGACTGCCCTTCTGCTGCTGCGGCACAGAAAGACAGCCCCAGCTCGCCATCATACCCGGCACACAAGGTCAGAGGCTCCGGTACAGACGCAGGTATACGCAACCTGGAGACAAGAATATGGAAATGTTGTCCGGCGCTGATATGATCGTCCGTTCGATGATCGACCAAGGCGTGAAGCATATCTTCGGTTACCCTGGCGGTTCTGTTCTGGATATTTACGATGCGCTGCATGAAAAGAGCGACATCGAGCACGTACTCGTGCGCCATGAGCAAGCGGCCGTTCACATGGCAGACGGCTATGCCCGTGCCACAGGTGAAGTCGGTGTTGTACTGGTGACCTCAGGTCCGGGTGCAACCAACGCCATTACCGGTATTGCTACCGCGTATATGGATTCTATCCCTATGGTGGTACTGTCCGGTCAGGTGATGAGTCACCTGATTGGTAACGATGCTTTCCAGGAATGCGACATGGTCGGTATCTCGCGTCCGGTGGTGAAACACAGTTTTCTGGTGCAGCGAACAGAAGACATTCCGGCCATCATCAAAAAAGCCTTTTACATTGCAGCCAGCGGCCGTCCAGGTCCTGTGGTTGTCGATATCCCCAAAGACATGCTGGATCCATCGAAAACGTACCCGTACCAGTACCCGGAAGCGATCAGCATGCGCTCGTACAATCCCACCCTGCAGGGCCACAAAGGCCAGATCAAGCGCGGTGTGAAAGCCTTGCTGGCGGCTAAAAAGCCGGTTCTGTACGTGGGTGGCGGTGTCATCATGTCGAACAGTGAGCAGCAGGTGCTGGCACTGGCTGAAAGCCTGAATATTCCTGTGGTCAGTACCCTGATGGGGCTGGGCGCTTTCCCTGGCACGCACCGCAACAGCGTGGGCATGCTGGGTATGCATGGTACTTATGAAGCGAATATGACCATGCACAATGCCGATCTGATTTTTGGTATCGGGGTTCGTTTTGATGACCGTACCACCAATAATCTGGAAAAATACTGTCCGAATGCCACCATCATGCATATTGATATCGACCCGTCGTCGATTTCCAAGACAGTTAAAGCTGACATTCCGATCGTCGGATCGGCAGATGCGGTGCTCAACAGCATGCTGAAACTGCTGGAAGAGCAGCAGGGCAGCAACGATCAAGCCGCGATGGATGAATGGTGGAGCGAAATCGAATCCTGGCGGGCACGCAAATGTCTGAGCTACAAAACAGACAGTGACCGCATCAAGCCTCAGCAGGTCATTGAAACGGTTTACAAATTAACCAATGGCGATGCCTACGTGGCATCGGATGTGGGTCAGCACCAGATGTTTGCGGCCCTGTACTATCCGTTCGACAAGCCGCGTCGCTGGTTAAACTCAGGTGGCCTGGGCACCATGGGCTTTGGCCTGCCGGCGGCGATGGGCGTGAAGTTCGCCTTTCCTGATGCGGAAGTGCTCTGCGTGACCGGTGACGGCAGTATTCAGATGAACATCCAGGAATTGTCGACCGCCCTGCAGTACGACATTCCGGTGAAAATCATTAACCTGAATAACCGTTTCCTGGGCATGGTAAAACAATGGCAGGACATGATTTATCAGGGCCGCCATTCGCACTCCTACATGGATTCAGTGCCTGATTTTGCCGCTATTGCAGAAGCTTATGGCCATGTTGGTATCCGAATTTCGGATCCGGCGAAGCTGGAAAGTGAGCTGGAACGCGCTTTAGCAATGAAAGATAAGTTAGTCTTTGTCGATATCAGCGTGGATGAAACAGAGCACGTTTACCCAATGCTGATCCGAGGCGGATCCATGAGTGAAATGTGGCTGAGTAAAACGGAGAGAACCTAATGCGCAGGATTGTATCAGTATTATTAGAAAACGAACCAGGTGCACTTTCACGCGTGGTGGGGCTGTTCTCCCAGCGTGGTTACAACATTGAATCTTTGACTGTGGCACCGACGGACGACCCGACGCTGTCGCGGCTCAATATTACCACCAGCGTGGAAGATGCGGCGCTGGAGCAGATCGAGAAGCACTTGCACAAGCTGATCGATATTCTGAAAGTCAGCAATGTGACCGACTCTGAACATGTTGAGCGTGAGCTGATGCTGGTGAAAGTCAAAGCCAGCGGTTATGCCCGTGCAGAAGTGAAGCGGACATCGGATATTTTCCGCGGTCAGATTGTCGATGTTACCAGCCAGATTTATACCGTTCAGCTGGCCGGCACCAGTGACAAACTGGATGCGTTTTTGGATGCTGTCAGCGAAGCGACTGAAATCATTGAAGTTGCCCGCAGCGGCGTGGTCGGCATTGCCCGCGGTGAGCGTTCACTGAAAGCCTGATCCTTCCAGCAAAATACCGTCCTTTTCAAGCCCGTCAGGCAACACCTGGCGGGCTTTTTCGTAGTGGCCTTTTTTGTCGACATTAGACTAAAGTCTAATAAGGGGTGTGGAGACATTTTCGGTTGACCGTGTGGCTGTGCTATTGGATTTCAGAGGTTTTCTATTTGGCAGACAGCATGCGTGGAGGGCAGGTCGATGTTCAATACCGTTTTAGTTCGTTGTATGGCATTGCTGCTGTGTTGGCTCGGCTTTCACGTCAGCGCCTTGTATTTCCTGCTGGCTGTCTTGCTACTGAATACGCATCACAAGGAAATTTTTGGCTGGTGAACCTTGGTCAGGTAATGCAAAAACAGGCGGGCAGATAAAGAAAACGGGAGCCGAAGCTCCCGTTTTCTATGTATCTTTCTGTATGCAGTAGTCTATATACAGTAGTTGCCGTGACGGCTGAATTACAGTACGTGTACCGAGGCCGTGTTGGTCGTGCCTGAAGGGACCAGCGCACCTGAGACCATAACCACGATATCGCCTTTCGCACCCAGACCGGATTCCAGCGCCAGCGCTTTACCGCGTGCGTAGAAGGCATCCGTGCTTTCGATGGCATCGACCACCACTGGCGTGACGCCTTTGGTCAGGCACAGCTGAGCGGCAGTTTTGCTGTTAGTGGTGATAGCCAGAATGTTGGCCGTCGGGAAGTACTTACGCACAGAGCGGGCAGACTTACCGGCTTCGGTCGCTACCACAATCAGCGGTGCATTCAGCTTCTCGGCTGTGTCTACCGCACCTTTACAGACGGCTTCAGTAATACGCAGGCGAGGGCTGTCCAGGCGCGCACTCAGAGACGCACGCATGGCAGAATCGGTACGGGCACAGATTTGCGCCATGATGGTGACCGCTTCAATCGGGTATTTACCTTTCGCAGACTCACCAGACAGCATTACGGCATCTGTACCGTCCATGATGGCGTTGGCAACGTCACCGGCTTCGGCACGGGTCGGACGCGGGTTCTTGATCATAGAATCCAGCATCTGAGTGGCAGTGATCACCACTTTACGGGCACGGTTACATTTCTCGATCATCATCTTCTGCGCGAAGATCACTTCTTCAACCGGGATTTCGACACCCAGGTCGCCACGGGCAACCATGATGCCGTCAGAAGCTTCCAGAATCGCGTCGAAGTTATCAACACCTTCCTGGTTCTCGATCTTAGAGATGATCTGGATCTTCTCGCCGCCGTTGGCATTCAGCAGCTCGCGGATTTCATTAACGTCTTCTGCTTTACGGATGAAAGAAGCGGCAACGAAGTCAACGCCTTGCTCACAACCGAATTTCAGGTCGGCTTTGTCTTTCTCAGCCAGTGCCGGCAGCTTGACAGACACGCCTGGCAGGTTCACACCTTTGTTTTCGCCCAGATCGCCGTTGTTCAGTACACGGCATTTCACTTCTGTGTTGGTGGTGGCCAGCACTTCCATTTCGATCAGGCCATCGTCAACCAGGATAGTGTCGCCTGCGCTCAGATCGTTGGCAAAACCTGGGTAAGTCACGGCCACGCGGTCTTGGTTGCCGACAACTGTGGTGTCAGTGGTGAAAGTGAATTCCTGACCCGCTGTCAGTGAAACGTCTGCGCCGCCTTCCAGTTTGATGGTGCGGATTTCAGGCCCTTTGGTATCCAGCAAAATGGCCACAGGTTGACCGGTTTGCGCCATGACTTCACGAACGTTCTGGATACGCTGACCGTGCTCGGCGAAATCGCCGTGCGAGAAGTTCAGACGCATAACGTTCATACCGGCGTTAACCAGTTTGGTCAGCATTTCAACAGATTCTGTCTTAGGACCAATCGTGCAGACGATTTTGGTTTTTTTCATTGAGAATATTCTCCGAGAACTTGAAGGAAACTTCTGGCGCTTTTATACCTCAAAGGGCTGATCTGTTGATGTTGAATCATAGCTACAAAATGAGATCATGATCGTGTTTTTATCAACAAAGTCCTGAAAGGTATCACTGAGCCATACAAATTGTTTGGCAACATTACTTGCTTTATAAAAGCAGTTGCATTGCTTTGATAAAGCTGACGAAAAGGCTTACAGACTGACTGAACCGTCGACACAAGGGCTGTGGAGATCCGCTGCCAGTGCCACAAAGTGGCTGAATTAACAAGGTCGTAAGTATAGCAGAGTTTCTTTTCCTTACCAGCATGTGAGTTGTGTCAACATTTTGACCCGACCAGATATCTATGCGTCTGATTCCCCGATAAAAGCCACAGACGATAAGGCATTGGCCCGCTCATCAGCAGGATTGCGGGGATCGCCCGGCCGAAAAAGATTTTTATCAAATAACCAATTCTGTTGAAGCAAGATGGCTGTTTGATGACAGGCGCTGAATTTTATGTGCTTTTGGCCTGTTTACCATGCTGTGGAGCAAATATCTGCTGAAAAAAACCGGCTTCTGTATTCTCAAGGTTGAATATTTACTGCTTTTATTGATAATCATTATCATTAATGTTTGCATTGGTGTAATTGGACAGTCATAACATGCAGGAGCACCGGACGATGACAGGGGCAGATCAGTTCTATATCAAGCAAGTGGGGAGACTCTATCAGCAGCATCAAGGTTGGTTATCGGTCTTTATTCAGCGCCGTATGAGCTGTCCGTTTACGACAGCGGATTTGGTGCAGGATACTTACCTCAGGTTGCTGAGCAGCGGCAGGCTGCCGGCGTCAGGGGAATCCCGCCGTTACCTGACGCATATCGCCAAGGGGCTGGTGATTGATTTCTACCGCCGCCGCCGGGTGGAATCTGCCTATCTCGAATACCTGCAACAGCAGCCGCAACAAGTGGCGGTGTCGTCGGAGGAGCGGCTGCAAATGGTGGAAGCCTTGCTGGAGGTGGACAGGTTGATGCGCCATTTGCCGGATAAGGTCAGACAGGCTCTGCTGATGCGCCAGATTGACAACATGAGCTACAAGCAAATTGCTGCAGAGCTGGAGGTGTCGGTGTCTTCGGTCGAAAAATATATCGCCAAAGCGCTGCAGGCTTGCATGACGGCGAGCATGGAGGCCTTTTGACCCCGCAGCGTATTTCTGTCGAATCAATCCGGCAGGCGTCTCGCTGGATGGCGCGGCTCTGGGCTGATGATGTGACGGACGATGACAAGCGTGCTTTTGCTGCCTGGCGCACGGATCACCCGGACAACGAGTCAGCCTGGCAGCAGCTGACGCAGCTGCAGGGGCAATTTTCCGCGTTGCCCAGGCAGGCGTCCAGCCGCCGAATCCTGATGGCCCGTCACGGCGTCAGCAGGCGAAGGCTGCTGTCTGTGGCCGCGATGGGTTTACTGACAGCCGGTCTGGTGGCGGTCAAGGTGCTCCATCACACCCCCCGGGGCCAGGTTTATGCCACTGCGGTGGGCGAAATCCGCCAGCTGACCTTATCGGATGGCACGCAATTGGTGCTCAATACGGATACCGAGATTTATGTCGATTTCAATCAGCACGCGCGGCACCTGACACTGGAACAAGGCGAAGTCATGATCCAAAGCGCTCATCATCTGACCCCGTTTACTCTGACCAGCATGCAGGGCCAGGTGACCCCCATAGGCACCCGGTTCAGTGTCCGGCAGCTTGAGGGCCGGACAGTGGTGAAAGTGCAGGAGGGCAAAGTCCGGCTCAGCCCTGCGGAGACTAAGCAGCCCCGGTTGCTCTCTGCCGGGCAGTGGGCAGATTTTTCGGAGCAGGCCGTGAGTGCCGTTAAAGCCTTGTCTGAATATGACGCCAGTTGGGCGTCGCATCGGCTGGTTGCCCGCCGTATGCCGCTGACGACTCTGATCAATGAGCTGTCCCGTTACCGGGCTGGTGTTGTCAGGGTGGATCCGCAACTGGCGGAACTTTCAGTGACAGGTGTGTTTGATCTGGACAATCCTGATCAGGTGCTCAGGCAGCTGGAAACCATCCTGCCGATCCAGGCCCGCTTCCTGACCCGTTATTGGGTAACAGTGATCCCGGCCCCTTCTCCTTGATTTTGTGAACGCGGTAACAAAATGGTCATCCATCATGATGGCCTGTTACGGTTTTGTCCTTCTCGTGCGGTGTACGCAGGCAAAGACTAAGAATTTGAGAAGGAAATCACAGTGCATCACAAGGTTAAGCCCACTCTCACAGCCTTGCTGCTGAAAGCCCATCTGGGACTGGCGGCCACCACTCTTCCCGGCATTGTCTGGGCGGAGTCCGCTGAACAACAATATGATATTCCGGTCGGGGATCTCGACACATCGCTCACTCAGCTCGCCCTGCAATCGAACCTCACCCTGCATATGGATGCCAGCCTGTCGCAGGGACTGCGCAGCGACGGGTTGCATGGCCGCTTCACCCCGGATCAGGCGCTGGAACTGCTGCTGGCCAGCACCGGACTTAACGCCTCGCCGCAGGCCGATGGCTCGTACCAGATAGCGTCGAATGACATGGCATCGAATGACAATACCATGACGCTGGATACCATCAGTGTGTCTTACGGTGAATCCGGCGGCCTGACGCGGGACGAGGCCGGTGACTATGCGGTGTACGACCAAGACATCTCTACTGTCTATTCCGGCAAGGATGACATCGAGCGTTACAAAGGCAAAGATGCCGCGGATATGTTTAAAGGCATGGTTAACGTGTACAGCGGTGATGCCCGTAACGGCGGCGGTGTCGATCCCAGCATCCGCGGGGTGCAGGGGCCGGGGCGGGTGCCTTTGTCGATTGACGGCACCGAGCAGGATCTGACGGTCTGGCGCGGTTACCGCGGGGTGTCGAACCGGAACTATATCGATCCCAATCTGGTCGGCGGCGTTCAGGTGATCAAAGGCCCGTCGTTAACTCCCAATGTCCACACCTCGGTGGGCGGTGCTGTGGTGGTCAATACCCTTTCCGCCGCGGATATCCTGAACGAAGGCGAAACCTTCGGCGGGGAAATCGTCGTCGAAGGCAGTAACAATGCCATTACTCCCAGAGAGCCGGTTTTGCTGACCGGGCAAGATTACCGGGACGTACCGGGATTTCCGCAGGAGAGTCCTGAGTATGCCTATGGCGACCCGTCGCTGTGGAAAGTGATGAGCAACGACAAGGAGCACAACCCGTTCGCCGGTGAAGACTATGCCTACCGGCTGGCGCTGGCGGCGAAAAAAGACACTTATGAGTTACTGGCCGCGTATGCCTATCGCAATAAAGGGAATTATTTCAGCGGTACCCGGAATGCGGATTTTTACGATAATCCCAATGATGCTGAATTTTTGATGACCCGGATTAACCCGCGTTCACTCGCCAGGCGTCAGAAACCGGGGTATGAAGTGCCCAATACCTCCAGTGAGCTGGAATCTTATCTGCTGAAAGCCAAGTTCAATCTGGCGGATCAACAAACGCTGGAATTCGGTGCCCGCTATACCGATGCCAGCTACGGGGAAATCATGGCCAGCCGATCCGGCAATATCGGCAGCAATGGTGAAATGGCCCAGTGGCCGCTGAGCCATGTCGAATCTCAGGCGTACAATATCCGCTATGCCTGGCAGCCGGACGATCCTTATATCAATCTCACTTCTAACTTGTGGACCACTTATACCGTCAGTGATACCAACACGGCTGGCGGGTTTCCCAACTATGCCAATCGGGTGGATGTGGCAGAGCCGGAGCCGGGTGCCAGCTCGCTGCTGCGTAACACGGCTGCCACCAATGCCAAAGACAGCCGGATAGGTGCTGATCTCAGCAACCAGATGCAACTGACCGATACCCTGGGCCTGACGCTGGCCGGGCGCTACCAGTACCACAAGTTGCGTTCCGATGATGAGTACCGCGGCACAATTGATGGCTGGCGTCACTGGCCGCGGGAAGGGCGTCGTCAGGAATATGAAGGCCAGTTTAATTTCCAGTGGCAGCCGGTTGATTATCTGCGCTTTACCGCAGGTGCCAGCTACAAGAACTACTGGGCGATGGATGATTTTCTGTCGGATCGGATCGCTGCCGGTGACAGCCGCTTTACCAAAGAGCACTCTGCCGACAAAGGGATGCTGCTGGCTTATAAAACAGTGGAAAAATATACCCCGGAAGAGATTGAACAGAAAGTGGCTGGGGTGGCAAAGGAAATCGAGACCACGAATTTTGTCAACAGCATTTTCGGCAAACCGCCACTGACCCAGGAAGAAGAGGCGGCAATGTATGCAGAAGCCCGCAAAACCACCTATGAGGCCGAACACCAGGATAATGAGTGGCTGCATGACGGGGAAGGCCGTTACAGCCGCACCAATAACCCCTGTGTGATTGCCCGGCAAGAGAAAGACAATTACATCGAAGACTCCTGCAGAAGTCATGGGGCGCCAGTGGGGGCGTATGACAAGCAAATCTCCGGCGGCAAAAAGAAAGGCAATGCCTGGGTGCCGGCTTTGTCCGCGACTGTGATGTTTACCGATACCAGCCGGATGTATTACCGCTATACCGAAGCGGTCCGTTTCCCGAGTATGTTTGAGAGCACTCTGGGCTTTTCTGCCAATGATAATCCTTATACCGGTTTAGATCCTGAGCATGCCTATAACCATGAAGTTGCCTTTATTCAGAATTTTGAGCAGGCCGATCTCAAACTGACTTACTTCCATCACAAAACCAAGGATGTGATAGAGCGGTCCGGCAACTTGCTGCGTTTTTATAACATTGATCAGCAAACCCTGGAGGGGCTGGAATTTCAGAGCCGGTATGACAACGGCGGCTTCTTCTCTGATCTCAGCCTCTCTTACATGCTCAACAATGAGGTCTGTGACGAGAGCCTGGCTATCCTGGCCGACTTGAACGGCTCCGTTGCTGATTGTGTCCATGCCGGGTTTGAAGGCGGCTACCTGACCGATCAGGCCATTCCTGAATACTCGGTCAATCTGAACATTGGCGGGCGTTTCTTCAATCGACGGATGGAAACCGGCCTGCGCACTATCTATATCCCGGGCAGCAACAATGAAGAAGAGCTGGAACGGGATGATGCGCTGACGTTTGATGCCTATGCCCAGTATCGCTTCAACGAGGCGCTGGCACTGGAAGTGGTCGGCACTAACCTCACAGATCTCTATTACATCGATCCTTTGGTGCGCTCCAGCGTGCCGGCACCGGGGCGGACGGTGAAAGTGAAGCTGCAGGTGAATTTCTGACGGCGAGAAAAAATGTCACTTTGTTTTACGGATTTGAAGCTGTGGCTCGGTATAGCTAATGAAGGCAATCACATGCTGCCTTTAAGAGCCAACTCAAACTTCAATAAGGATATGTAAAAAATGAAAAAAGTTGTTATGACGATTGCGGTACTTTCTGCCTGCATCAGCGGTTTTGCCCAAGCCAATGTTGTCGGAAACCAGAGTGACAACACCCATGTTGAGGTGGGTGAATCTAATGTCAACGGAGGACCGCACGTTGCAGGCCGTGCCGGTATCGGTGCTGTTTCGCTGGGTTCTACCGCGCAGAAAGTCGATTTTCAGGCACTGAAAAACTACAGCAGCGTCCAGAACGGGGTGAATGTACTGGGCGGTGGCCATGCCGGCATGGGCCAGTTCAATTTTGCCAAAGTCGGTGCCGGTGATGTGTGGTTCGGTGAGTGGGCCAGCGATATTAGCAGTGATACGGATCGCGCTGTGTATTATGTCGGTGATACCACAGGCACCACACTCCCCACCAGCGGCACGGCGACGTATGCGGTGAAAGGGGTGAACAAGTTCTCCGGCAGCAATGATCTGAACGGCACTTTTACTGCCAACTTCTCCAACAATACCCTGAGCGGTTCGATTGCCAACAGCCAGTATACCCTGGGTGTCAATGCATCGATCAACAGCGCTACGGCTGCCTTTAACGGCACAGCCACTGTGGGGCCTGTCAGCGGTACCGCCAAAGGCCATTTCTTCGGCAACAATGCTGCAGCGCTGGCCGGTATCGCACAATTTGCGGGCAATGCCAAAGCGCTGGATACTGCCTTTGGTGGCACCAAGCAGTGACAGCCCGATGACTGATCGTCTCAGATCAGGCTGAACGCAACAGGAGCAGTAGGCACTGCTCCTGTTCTTGTTATATCACCATCAGGTTGAAGTATGTTGATGATGTATTCAGGCCGACTGTGGTCCTGCGCCGCGCTGGCCATCCTTTGTTTCTTCTTTTCTGCGCAAATAGCCCGCGCCGATCAGGACACCAACCTGCGTCTGGAACAGAGCACAGTGTTGCAGGCCAGAGAGCAGGAGCAACGCCTGCTGGAGGCTGAGCAGGCCAGGGAAGATGCCGAAGCGCTGGTGATCGACGGGCAGGTGTATCAGGTCGATGACAATCTCAACGCTCTGGGGCAGGCGGTGTATCTGTCGGTCAAAGCCCGGCGCTGGGTGGCGGCCCGTGGCTTTCTGGCCCGTTATCTGGCGCTGCCCGGTCATGACATGATGCTGGTGCATTATGCACAGGGCGCACTGGCCAGAGCGGACGGCGCCTTAGGCCAAGCCGAGGCGTCGTACCGGGCGCTGCTGGAGCTGCAGCCGGACTTCTTGCCGGGCCAGCTGGAACTGGCGCGTGTACTGTTCGAAAACCACAAAAACCGCGACGCCCTGGCGCTGTTTGCACAAATACGGGCGTCTCTGCCGGTGGATGATGCCAAAGCGCAGGGCGTGCTGGAGACGGTCGCTGCATTTTCGCAGGCCCTGCTGTACCGGGACAGCTGGCAGGGAGCATTCTCCTTCGGGCCCGGCTATAACAATAACCTCAATCTGTCGTCGGAAAGCTATACCTGCCTGCTGCTGATGCCGAACGGTGACTGCCTGGTCGAGCGACAAACCCCGGCAGCGCAATCGGCTTTCGGCACCACCTTTGAAGCCAGCCTGAATAAACGTTTCTCTCTGAGCGGCCATCACGGCATCAGTTTTCTCGGGCTGGCCTACGGCGATAACTACATCAACCACAGTCAGTACAATGAACACACCCTGCTGACCTACCTGGGCTACAGCTATCACACTGCCAGTCAGCAGTGGCTTGCCGCGCCTTTGTTTGAATACAGAACGCAAAGCCATGACGCCCTGTATCAGGCCTGGGGCGGTAAGCTGAGCTGGCTGTACCTGTTCTCGGCCGCCACCGCGCTTAAGCTGGAAGCGGAGGCGAAGGATCTGCATTTTCTGCCGGATGCGCTCAATTTTCAGTCCGGCTGGCAGTACGCCGGGTATGCCACGCTCTGGTATCAGTTGCCCGGGCAGTGGCTGGTTTTTGGCGGACTGGACTGGACAGATAAGCGCACGCAAGAGGCGGTCTATGCCTATCAGATGACAGGACTGCGGCTTGGCGTTCAGCGCGCCTGGGAGATCGGCCTTGAAGCCTCACTCTTCACCTCGTTCCGCCAGCGGAACTATCAGGCTTACAGCCCTTTGCTGGCAGCAACGCGAAAGGATGAGGAACAAAGCTATACCCTGGAGACCCGCTTCACAGGCCTGCGCTTTTTCGATCTGACGCCTGTACTGACGCTGGCACATAACCGGGTCGGCAGCAATGTGGACTGGCTTTACAGCCATCAGCAGAGCGAAATCAGCCTGAAAATCGAAAAGCGTTTCTGAGCGGATCAAACCATGACGGAAAAAAAATCAGAAACGGTTTACGGGTTTGGCTTTCTCGTGCGGTATATCCCATAGGAGCGTTTTTCCGGACGTGTTTTGTCACGTCTGATGGACTGGAAAAAATCAGAATGGAAAGGGATATGAATCAACAAAGCGGACGGTCACTTATCAGCATGGCAGCCCTTTTTCTGGCAGGTGTGCTGCTCTCTGGCCAGAGTGTTGCACAAACCGAGCCTGCCTCAGCGCCGGTAATCAGTGCCGCAGAGGTTGCTGAACCTGCTGCCATGCCGGCGACGGAGCAGCCAGCAACAGCACCAGCTGCCGATCTCACTGCAGCGGCAGCGCAGCAGCTGGTGCCAACCCATGCGGGGATGGATTTATCCCCGCTGGGAATGTATCAGGCGGCCGACTGGGTGGTGAAATCTGTGATGATTCTGTTGCTGGTGGCGTCACTGCTGACCTGGGCTATCGGGGTGGCAAAACAGCTGCAGATTTACAGCGCCTGCCGCCGCGGGCGGCGGATTTTACGGGCCTTGCTGACGGCCGACAGCCTGGCGGACGGCGGTGAAAACATGCATGCGGCCCAAGGCGTGGGGCTGGCGCTGATCCATGCGACCCGTCACGAGCTGGAACTGTCAGCCCGCGGTCCGGCCAGCGAGGCCGGGATCAAAGAACGGGTGCAGGCAAGGCTGGAGCGGATTCAGGCTTCGGCCGGACGTCAGATGAATCAGGGGACGGGGATCCTGGCGACCGTTGGTTCGGTGGCGCCCTTTGTCGGTCTGTTTGGCACTGTGTGGGGCATCATGAATGCCTTTATCGGTATTGCGGAAACCAAAACCACCAACCTGGCCGTGGTCGCCCCCGGGATTGCCGAAGCCTTGCTGGCAACCGCTATCGGCCTGGTGGCGGCTATTCCTGCCGTGGTGATTTACAACCATTTCACCCGTGCCATTCAGGGTTATAAAGCGCTGCTGGCTGATATCTCTGTGGCCCTTCTGGTGCTGATCAGCCGGGATCTGGACCGGCAGTCCGCAGGAAGCGGGGCGGCAGAATATCCTCAGGCAATGCAGCAGGCAGGGTGAAGTATGGCTTTTAACATCTCCAATGACAGTGACGAGCTGGTTGAGAACCATGACATCAATGTCACGCCTTTTATTGACGTCATGCTGGTGCTGCTGATCATCTTCATGGTGGCCGCGCCGCTGTCGACCGTGAATATCCCGGTCGATCTGCCCAGTGCGTCTGCCGAGCCGCAGCCCATGCCGGACAAGCCTTTCTATCTGACGGTGCAGAAAAATATGACCCTGACCCTGGGGGAAGACAACGCGGTTGAACTGAGCGCGCTGGCAGATGCGCTTCACGCAGCGCTGCCGGATAAGTCGCAGCGGATTTATGTGCGCGCGGATCAGTCGCTGACATACGAGCAACTGATGCAGGTGATGAACCGGCTGGGTCAGGCGGGTTACCTGCACATTGCGCTGATAGGTCTCGAACAAGTGGCAGCGCAGTCCTCATGAGTGTCCTGTCCAAAGAGGGCAACGAGCACCACGGGCAGGATAACAGCCGGCGATGCTTGCTGATGGGTGTCGCCGTCAGCCTGCTGCTCCATGGCGGCGCGATAGCGGCGTACTGGTGGCAACCCTCTGCCATTCTGTTACCTGCGGCACCGGCCGCTGCGCCTATGGTGGTGTCGCTGGTGATGCCACTGGCCTCGCCGGTTGATAATCAGAACGAGCTGCCGCCGTCTGAGCCGCAGCCGCAAAGCACACCGGCAAAACCGGTTGCAACGGCAGAAAGCAGGCAAGCTGAAGCAAAAGAAGCGGTCAGACAGGCAAAGGCGGCAGCGAGAGAGAGCGTGCCTGTACCGGTTGCTGACAAGCCTTCACCGTTTCGTAAACCAGTCAGTCCGCCAACGGCGAGCGTGCCCGAGCCAAATATTGCGCCTGACATCAAACCTGACATCAAAGCCAAGACTGAACCTCAGTTGGTGGCTGAAGCCAGGCCTGCTGAAAAAGCACTGTCAGAGCAACCGGTTGAACTGCCGCCAGACAAAACCGTTGAAGCCACTGAACCGACAGCGGTAGCACAACAGGCTGCGGCCAGTGCGCCAACAGGCGTGAAAGCCCAAGAGAAAGCCGAGGTGATTACAGCGCCTATGCCAGGTCAGCTCAGCAAGCAGGGCGCGCAGCAAAAACTGACCTGGCAGCGACTGCTGCATGCTCATCTGGAGCAGCATAAAAAGTACCCGCGTCAGGCTAAACGTTTCGGGCGGCAGGGCGTTCCTGTTATCGCTTTTACCATGGACAGAAACGGTCAGGTGCTGGCGGTGGAACTGGTGAAATCCAGCGGCAGCGGCTCGCTGGATGAAGAAGCGCAGGCGCTGGTTAAACGGGCCGAGCCGCTGCCCAGGCCGCCGTCCGGTATTACGGGCGAGCGCTTGACCTTTACCGTCCCGATCAGCTTTCGGCGCTCAGGGTAAGTGTGGCGAGTGCACCGGGGGAAGGCTGAGGCTGACTGTGAAACAGCGCCGCCAGGCGGGCAACCCACGGTTCGATGTCTGCTGGCGCCACATTGCCAAAGCCGAGTACCGCCCCGTGCCAGTCTCTGGTGCGGTGTGCCGGGTGCTCGTAATAACTCAGCGGCCGCAGCACGATCCCGGCGGCTTCTGCTTGCTGCGCCCAGTCATGCTCGCTGATCCCGCCCTGCCACTTGAGCGTAATGTGCAGTCCGGCAGGTTGGCTGATCACGTCCACCTGATCCCCGAAAAAGCGGCTGATGGCATCCAGCATCAAGCGGTGCTTGTCTTTGTACAACCGGCGCATTTTACGGATATGGCGCAGCAAATCGCCTTCCTGAATGAAATCGGCCAGGGCAGCCTGAGTGTGTGCCTGGGTGTCGCCGGTCAGGGCATCTTTGATCATCAGACAGCGTGACACCAGCGAGGGCGGCACCACCAGATAACCCAGCCGCAGGCTGTTGAACATCACTTTACTGAACGAGCCGGCATAGAGGATTTGATCGTCACAGCCCATCTGGCCGGCCAGACCCTGCAGACTGGTATAAGGGCGATGGGCAAACTGAAATTCACTGTCGTAGTCATCTTCGATGATCCAGCGCTTGCCCTGTACTGCCCACTCAATCAGCTTCAGTCTTTGTTCTGTGTTGAGGGTCGTGCCCATCGGGTACTGATTACTGGGGGTTAAGTAGAGCGCTTCTGACGCACAGGCCAGCACGGATTCTACATCCAACCCCTGGTATGCCTGCACGGGAAGCGGTTGTAAGTGATAACCCTGCCAGTCGATGATCTTGCGCATCTGGGTGTAACCCGGCTGCTCCATCAGGATCCGATCACCCCGGTTGAGCGTCGCCAGCAGGGCCAGCGACAGCGCCTGCTGCGCCCCGCTGGTAATGATGATGCGATCGGGATCGCAGTGAACCGAGCGGCTGGCAGCCAGATAGTCAGACAGCGCCTGGCGCAGTACGGGTAACCCTTGCAGATCCTGATTCCCCATCAGTGATTGCCGACCGGCGTGGCGCTGCAATAAGCTTTGCCATTTGGTCGCCGGAAAGGCGGCCAGATCCGGCACACCGGGGGCAAAAGGGGCATTCGGATCCCGTGCCTGCGTGGTGGCTGGCGGCTTGCTGTTGGCCTGTGGCGATTGCGCCGTCAGATAGTGCTCCGGCAGCTCAACAGAGACGTAAAACCCCGAGCCCAACCGGCTTTCGATGTAGCCTTCCGCGACCAGTTGCTCATAAGCCGCCGTGACGGTATTACGGCTCAGGGATAACTCATCAGCCAGTTTGCGCGTTGACGGTAATTTCCCGCCCATTGGCCACAAATTACCGACAATCTTTTCGCGGATCGCGTGAAAAAGCCGATCCTGGCGCGTGCCTGAATGACCGGTGATCGAAAGATCGCCGGTTTCTATGAGTGTGGGAGACAACAATGTCACGTGCAGCTTACCTCTCAAAGCCCGATGATGATCAGAACCTTAGCTGATGCTGTTTATTGCAAGGATCTGAACCGCAGTTGTGTGCAACGCCATTAGCGCCGCTTTACTCGGGTCAGCGCCTGAACGAAAATAGACTCAATCTCTATCAACGAAGATCAAAAAACATAAATGAAGCCAAAACCGATTTCCGCTTCGTAGTTATTTCGGGAGATTGGGCTATCGCTAACGTCACTTCCATAGACTTCGTAAAGCGCTTCACCGAAGACCTGCCAGTTCTCGTTCAAATAATTCCGGTAGTTCACATTAACACCCGTTGATCTGTACCCGCTATCCACATCGGTTTCGGGCAGGCCTGAATTGATGGATTGTTGTGTGTTGACACCAAAGTCCCGGTTGGCGAGCTTACCATCGTGGAAAGTGACCACAGCGCCAACTTCCCAGCCAGTGCCGTTAGGCTGGCAAGCCAGACAAGTGCCTGCGCCGAAAATCCCGAGGGTACCAATTTCTCCTGTTAATACGCGACCATCTAAAAAGTAACGCCAATCTTCTGCAAGGGCATACCGCGTTTCCAGCAGCAATGTCACCCCAGAACTCGATTCGCCTAATCCATCCAGCCGGCCATCTTCTGAATCGCCCTCTTCACGGCCTTCCTCGTAACCTAAAGAGGTTTGAACCAACCAGGCATCCTTCACCAAACTCCGCCAGCCAATGGCCAGACCTGCCCAGTAAAAAAGCTGGTCGCCAGTGCGCCACTGCACACCCCCGGCCGGCTCGATCTCAAGCTCAAACTCGTCTGAGCCCTCATAAGCAGACTCATATTCAAGACCTAGCCCAAGCCCAACCCCCCAGCCATCGCCATCTGTAAAATCGTCCAGAGAAGGAAGCGGAACGAGAGAAGTTCTTGCCTCTGCCGCATTGACCGAACCATAACATGAAAGCGCGCCGAGCAATGCGGCAACTTGAAGGGCTATTTTTTTCATGGTTGCTTGTCCTGTAAAGCCGATGGTGTTGATACGACTGACTCTTCACTATGTTAGGAAGATAGTTCAATTCGCTCCATGCAGCATGCCTCGTCATTGTGACGTGAGCTCATTCTGAAGATTTTCACAGATTTCACTGATGTCTGTACTTATGCTCAGCTTACCTCTCAAAGCCCGATAATTATCAGAACCTTAGCCGTTGCTCTGTATTGCAAGGATCCGAACAGCGCAGCTGATCACTTGTCTTTCAGAAGATTGAGCAGGCCGGGGTACTCGTGCTCCAGTTCTGCTTTGCGCAGTTTTGCTAAAGAGCAATTACCGCGGTCGACATGTGATATCAGACCGACGTCTTTCAGAATTTTAAAATGGTGAGACCTTGTCGCCTTGGATACGGTGAGTCCGAACGAGGTGCAATGCCGTTCCGCATTTTCTTCATCATTTATCAGATCCACTATGATTTTCAGTCTGATGGGGTGAGCCAGTGCTTTGAGCACACCCAGCATGGATTCACGCTTAATGCTGCTGCTCTTTTCCTGTGTTGACACACTTATATTCCTCAGTCATTGGATATAAAACCATTGACATATCTGTCGGTCGCCCATAAGGTTCGATAAACTTCGAACGTATAGATTTAGTGATACGTACGTTTTATTGCTAACCATTGTAATGGTAACCGCAGGTGAAGTCATGGATGACGTTAATCTGCAAAGAAAAGTGTTAAAGAGTCAGCAATCTAAAGGATCAACATGAGTGAAGTCAGTTTATCGGACAAGAAATACATTTTGTTAGCTGTGCTGTTGGCGGTTTTTGTGGTGCCCAGTTCAATTTCAGGTACTGCTATCGCTTTGCCCTATATCAGCACCGACATGAATTCGGATGTTGCCAGCTTACAGTGGGTGGTAAATGCGTTTAACCTGACGTTTGCCTGCTTTACCCTGATGTGGGGGAAAATTTCAGATGTGTTTGGCCGGAAACGCTCCTTTGTCACCGGCGCTTGCCTTTATGCGCTGGCGTCTGCCGGGTCGGCATGGGCAACGGATATCCTGTGGCTGGATATTTTCCGGGCCATAGCCGGCGTGGGCGGTGCGGCCATTTTTTCCTGCGGCAGTGCGCTTTTCATTGATGTGTTTGACGGCAAGCAGCGCACTCAGGCGTTTGCATTATTTGGCACGACGGCTGGGTTGGGGATCACTTTGGGCCCGACAATGTCCGGTATCTTGCTGGCGTTGTCAGGCTGGCAGGCGATCTTCATTCTGCATGCCGTGGTGCTGATTTTCGTCCTGTGCCTCACGATTAAGCTGCCCGATGACAGAGTGACAGACAGGCCTATCAGCGAGATTGATATGATCGGGAGCGGCCTGTTTATCAGCAGCATGTTTTTGCTGATGCTGACACTGTCAAAAGGCTATGACTGGGGCTGGAGCAGCACCCTCAGCCTGCTGTGTACCTCTGGCTCGTTGTTGTTGTTCCTTGTGTTTGTCCGGCACATCAGAAGGGTGGCAAATCCAGTGCTTAGCGTGTCCCTGCTCAGTAATAACCGCTTTATGGGATACATTTTGGTGCCCGTGGTCGCAAGCTTTACCTTTGTCACCCTGTTGACCTACTTCCCCACTTATCTTACCGGCGCTATGCAGATGCCGGCATCTGCGGCAGGTTTGATGATGCTGTGTCTGACCCTTCCTGTGTTGTTGTTTCCTCTGATTGCGGGCCGTTTAGCGGCCAAAGGCGTCCCTTCTTCTTTTCTGATGTACCTGAGCCTTGTATGCATGCTGGCCGGTGCCGGCGGATTACTACTTGGTGTTGAAACGATGCAATCTGTTTGGGTGTCTGGTAGCTGCCTGTTTGTGGTGGGCACAGGCATGGGTTTGTCAGCAGGGCTGGTCGACGGCGAAGCATTAAGCTGTGTCGAGCCGGGCGATATCGGTATGGCCGCGGGGCTGCTCAACACCTTTCGTTTGGGCAGCGAGGCAATTGCCGTGGCCTTGTACGGCTCTTTTATCAGTTCTGCGCTGACGACTCTGGTGGCTGAACAGCTGACTGATTTTACCACTGCAGATCAGGGTGATTGGGTGACGGCCATGGCGTCCGGTAATGCATCCGCTCTGATCGCTGAGTGGGCGGATGATAAAGCATCAATCCTGATGAGCCAGGTGACTGAGATGCTCAAGATAGCCTTTCTGACTACCAACGGCCTGCTGCTGTTCATCGCCGCAGGCGTGTCGGTCGTGGTTGTGCTGAAGCTGCGAAGACGGCGAACAGTCAGTCCTGTTCAGGTATAACTGGACCTGTCATTTGCTTAAAACTGGCTCTGAAAATCATACCGGTTTGCCGGTATCTTTTCAGGGTTATTTGAGATGCAGTGAAATCAGGGACAGTTATGTTATCGACAAGCAAAAGAACCGACATTAAGAAAGGTGCCCACAAGGCGGTGTTTGAACAGGAAGCCTTGTATCAGATCATCGATGAAAGCCTGGTGGCGCATGTGGCGATTCAGGAAGCGCAGGGGCCTGTGGTGATCCCTATGCTGGCGTGGCGGGTGGGGGATTATGTCTATATTCACGGCGCCAACAACAGCCGTTTGCTGCGCAAGCTCAGGCAGGAGGTGCAAACCTGCTTAACCTTCACCCTGTTCGATGGCTGGGTGCTGGCGCGCTCGGCGTTTAATCACAGCGCCCATTACCGCTCGGCTGTGGTGTTCGGCCAGTTTGAGGTGATTGAGGACAGCGCTGAAAAAGACCAGGTGCTGAACCACTTTGTTGAGCAGATCGCCCCCGGACGGACGCAGGAGATCCGGCTGAGTAACAGCAAGGAGCTGGCGGCGACCACTGTGCTGCGGATGCCGCTTAACGAGGCCTCGGTGAAAATCAGCAATAAAGACGTGAGTGACGATCCGGCGGATCTGGATTTGCCGGTCTGGGCGGGTTTTATTCCGTATCGCACTGTGGTTGGCCCGCTCAAAGCAACGGCGGGTTTGCACGAAGCGATCCCGACGCCGGATTACGGCGCGGCCTACGGGAAGCGCTGGGAAAGTTAAGCTAAGCCGCCCTCGCAGCGAGAGGGCGGCCTTGATTACTCTTTCGCCTGCTGCTGATCGTCGTTTTCCTCTTCTTCCATGTTCCACGGCAGGATGCCGGGCGACACATGCAAGAAGTGCAGGTAGTTTTCGAACTGATCCAGAATGTCGGAAATAATGTCTTGCTGTTCATAGCCGTAAACATCATAAGCCCGGCCGCCGCGGCGCAGGAAGACTTCCGCCCGGTAATAATGCTCAGGATCTTCCGGGTCATGGTCGGTTTCCGGGAAGGCAAAATCAGGCATAAGGTAGCCCCGCAGCCTGACTTCGTACAGAAATTCCAGCTTACCTTCCTGATACACCTCAAACTTGGCTCTGCCTTGCTCTTCATCGTAAACCACTTCGGCCACCCAGCCTTGCTGTTCAAGCTCTTGCTCTACTTTTTCCATGCTTGGGTAGACTGTCTTCTGAATAAAACCAGAGACTTCTTCGCGTCCCGGGAAATCGACTATGTTGGCCAGGCGTTTTTTCCAGTACCCCGGGCCGGTTTTTCCGCCGCTCTGACGCGATCGGGATTGCACGTGCTGCTCCAGGCTCTGGCTGTGGTGGGTTTCAATCACCAGCGCCCGCCACATGCCAACGGCCGCGATCAGCATGATGATCGCAAAGGGCAGGGCACTGACAATCGACGCCGTTTGCAGGGCACTGAGGCCACCGGCCAGCAGCAGTACCGCTGCGACCAGCCCTTCCATCGACGCCCAGAACACCCGTTGCCAGGCCGGTGTATGGGCGACGCCGCCAGAGGCCAGCGAGTCGATCACCAGCGAGCCGGAGTCCGACGAGGTGACAAAGAAAGTGATGATCAAAAAGACAGTAATAAAGGACACGATCGAGGTGAGCGGTAACCGCTCCAGCACTTTAAACAGCGCAATCGCCTGATCGGCCTGCACTTCATCAATTAGCTGGGTGTAGCCCTCGACCATGATCATATGGAGCGCGGTATCACCGAATACCGAGAACCACAGGAAAGTGAAGATGGTCGGCACCACCATGACCCCGACCACGAACTGGCGGATGGTCCGGCCGCGGCTGATTTTTGCCACGAACAGGCCGACAAACGGTGCCCAGGCGATGGTCCAGCCGAAGATAAACAGCGTCCAGTTACCAATCCAGTCGCTGGCGGTATAGGCCTGCAAGTTAAAGGTCCGCTCGACAATATTGCTTAAATAGCTGCCGGTGTTTTGCATGAAAGTATTGAGAATAAAGACGGTGGGCCCGACGGCAAACACAAACAACATCAGGGAGATAGCCAGCACCATGTTGAGAATCGACAGGCGTTTGACCCCTTTATCCATCCCGGCGACCACAGAAAAAATGGCCAGTGCGGTGATCACCACAATCGCAATAATTTGCACTGTGGTATTTACCGGTATCGATGGCCAGAGATAATTGAGCCCGGCATTGATCTGTGCCACCGACAAACCCAGCGTGGTCGCAATCCCGAACAGGGTGCCGAGAATGGCAAAGATATCCACGGTATGGCCAATCGGGCCGTGGATTTTTTCGCCGATGAGCGGATACAGTGTCGAGCGCATTGATAACGGCAGGCCGTGCCGAAAGGCGAAATAGGCCAGTGTCAGCCCGACCAGGCCATAAATGGCCCAGATGTGAAATCCCCAGTGAAAAAAGGCAATTTGCATCGCCTGTCTGGCGGCATCGACCGTCATGGCCGGGCCATCAGGTGGCGAGGCATAGTGAAGCACAGGTTCGGCGACGCCAAAGAACAGCAGGGCAATCCCGTAACCGGCTGAAAACAGCATGGCAAACCAGGACGGAAAGCTGTATTCCGGCTCGGCGTGATCCGGGCCGAGCTTGATCTCTCCCCATTTGGTCAGTGCCACTGTGACGATAAAAAACAGAAAGATCGCCACCGACAGCATATAAAACCAGCCAAAACTCTGGGTAACGTAACTGAGGGTTTCTGAAAAGACTTTTCCGGCCAGGGTCGGATTACTGATGGTGCCTATCACCATGAGTAAAATGACCGCCACGGCGGGAATAAAAACCGGGATCAGGATAGTCGAACTGCGCTGCGTTTTTTCTTCTGACGGCTTTTCTGCTGACATAGTTTCGCTCCACGATTCAAACCTTGCTCCCAAGTATGGCATACGCAACGGCATGCTTCAGAGTGAATTGTCCTGTTCAGACAAGACATTACCCGGCGAGTCCGATAATGAGACGCCGGTTGCTGATTTAATCTGGCAGGAAAACATCCGCATTATGAGAGAAGCGCCTGACATTCGGGTGACCTCAAGGTATCAGCACCGGCACGGGCGAGTTTGAGATCATCCGGGTGACCGATTTGGCTTTGGATCTTGAAGAGAGTACCGGATGCAAGAAAACAATATCGCGAATAATGAATTTTTATGGTCTAAGATCAAAAGCTTACTGGGTATGACTATTGCCACCATAGGCTGCTTTTTCTTTTGCCTGCAGGCATACCAGAACTTTTTAGCTTCCTTCCAATATACGTCAACCAGCACCAGTTACACCTATATTGCGATCTCCATCGGCTCGGGCCTGCTGGCGATTCCCTTTTTTCTGGGCGCAGTGAAATCTCTGCTCAATTTTCTGGGTAAGCGATAACAAAGGTTTGTGAAGCGCCGCTAAACGCTGTTCCCAGTCCGTTCAGATCATGGCGGACTGGGATTTTTGCACTCTCGTCTTTTATCCGTCATCCAAGGTGTGACGACAGAGGCTTTTTTTGTCTAACCCTCACATAAGCCACACACTTCTCACTCACCAAGCACAAAAACGTCATCATGATGTGTAATACATCTGCTCACCCTGCCGGTCAGGTTTAAAGCCGGAATTGCCCCCAAATCGCGTTCAACCTCTTGCTGTGGCACCTGTTCAATAATGTGTTCAAAGTATGCTCACCGCGTATACCTTTCACGAATGGGACATAACACAAGTTTTGAACAAATTTGTTGTCGTTATTTTATGTGTTTATGTCATTCCTTAACTACGCTTTCAATGCTCGTTTCAAATGTTCACATTTTTGTCATAACGCTGTGTATCGGCGCATAAGAACACAACAAAAGATGGAAAGATGATTATGGATAAAAAGCACTTGGCAATTGCAGTGGCAGCTGCATTTTATGGATCTCAGGCAGTCGCGGTTGAGTTATACAACGAAGGTGATACTACGTTCTCCGTCGGTGGTCATGTTTCTGTGGGTCTTGGCGGCTCTGAACAGGGCGAAACGGAAGTGAAGCAAGTGTCGCCGCGTATCAATATCAATGCGACACAGGATATAGGTAACGGCTACACCGCCGATGCAAAAGGCGAATGGGCGCTGAATTACCTCGAAGGCGGTGAAGAAACCTTCTCCACCCGTCTGGGTTACATTGGTGTCTCACACAATGCTTATGGCCGCGGCGTGGTGGGCACGCAGTGGTCGCCTTACTATGATGGTGCAGGGATCGCCGATTTACCCATCGCGTTTGCGAACGACTTCCTGTACGACGATCAAGGCCCGCTGGGTACAGCCCGTGCCGAGCGCATGATCTCCTACCGTAACAGTCTCAACTTGAATGATGCCGGCGCAGTGTCTTTCGGCCTGGGCTGGCAGGGCACGACGACGGGTGAAGTTCTGACGTTAGATCCTGATACTTCGGTAGATGCTGAATATGATGACCGCTTTCAGATTGCACTGAACTACTCGATCATGGGCGTTGGTCTGAACTATGCCTTCAATACAGGTGATGTTCAGGCAGGAGCTTTCGATGAAACTGCGCGCTCACACATGTTCAGTGCCAATTACGGTACTTACGGCAGTGGCCTGTACGTGGCTGTGGTGTATGCAATGAACGAATACATGAACCGTGGTCTGGAAGAGTCGGTGGCGATTGAAGGCCTGCTGGCTTACGCACTTCCGAATAGTCTGAACCTGAGTGTGAACTACGAATCTGTCGAAGATGACAAAAACAGCGACACCATCTTCAGCCAGATGGCGCTGCAGGCGGAATATAACTTCACGCCAACTTTCGTCGGCTTCGGTGGTTACCAGTTTGATCTGGGCAACGATATCAACGTTGAAGAAGATGACATGTGGATTATCGGTATGCGTTACTACCTGTAACCGCAATACTGTAATACCCATCAACACAGCGCTGCGGGGCAACCTGCAGCGCTTTTTTATGTGTCAGATTTTTCTGAACTAACGGCATCTTGCGAAGGGGACATATTGGCTTCTGTTTCTTCATGCTTCTCTAACTTTATCCAAAAGACAAACAGTTCATACCAGATTGCCAGAATGACCGCGCCGAGGAACAGGCCGGTAATGCCGTAATACAGCATGCCGCCAATTGCACCGATCAGGATGATGGGCATAGGCACAGCTACCCCGCGGCCCATCAACATAGGTTTAAGCAGGTTGTCAGACAGCGCACCGATAACGACCCAGACGGTAAACAGTGTTGCTGTGGTGGCGTCCCGGGTCAGGTACATGTAAATGATCACTGGCAGAACAACCACCAGAGCAGGCAACTGAGCGATACATAAAATCAGCAGGAACAAGGTCAGCAGACCTGCCGCCGGGATGCCGAAAACAAAGAAGCCGGCACCAATCAATAGCGCCTGAATGGCCGCCACACCGACGACTCCAATTAAGACGCTTTTGATCGTTGCAGCAATCAGTGAGGTCCAATGCGCGGCGTTGGTACCGGCTGCGCGCACTGCAATGGTCTTTAACGAGGCGGTAATTTTTTCTGAGTGGGTCATAAAACCGGCGGCAATCGCCAGCGATAGGATGAATATCAGCATGTCACCCAACGCACCGCCCAGCACACCAATTAAAGAGGACAGTGCAGACTTGATTTCCGGCAGGAAGGTTTGAATGGCTTTTTCCAGATTACTGGCGAACAAACTCCACATGTCGAACAGCTTATCGCCGATAACCGGAATATCCGCAATCCTGCTGTCTGGCCCCGGAAGACTCACCTGACCCTGTTGCAGCGTCTCCAGTACCTGGATTGACGCGTGGTAGACGGAAACCGAGATCATCACTAACGGCGTCACTAATAGCACAATACCCAACAGGGCAACGGTTGTGGCCGCCAATCCGCGGCGATTGCCATACCAGCGCTGGATTCTCAACGTCAGTGGCATCAACGCGACAGCGATAATGGCCCCCCAGATCACAGGAATGATAAATGGCCTGATGATGTCGTACGTGAACATCAGCAGTACCAGCAGCAAGCCAATACGGATCGCGGATTCCACCATATTGCCGATGAAAACTTTGTTTTGATGCTGTTCCGGTTGTTTATCCATTTTGCTTCCTGATTTGCAATGTGAGCGCTGATAGGGCTGGAAACTATGTTGCCTACAGTGGCCGTAATGTTTCATGCTCACGGCTGTGTTATCAGAAACCGATATCAGCACATATCAAATGCAGGCTCAGGCAGATGATAAACGTCAGTACTGTAAACTGTATTAGTTCAGACTAGATCTGATACTTTCATTTGAAAAGAAGAGAGAATTTAAAATGAAGAAAGCTGGAGACTGCACGGCAATCTGGGTGTTTAATTTAGCGCTTTAGCCAAGTCAAAATACTGGCTGAAAGCCGCCTGGCCTTTTGCTGTCACTGTGACTTCCCTGTACCCCGGCACTTTTTCAATCCATCCGCGCTGCTCAAAGCACAGGAAAAGTGCCGCCCCGGCATGGCCGCCAAGGTGAAATTTTCGCTCACTCCAGTCTAAACACGCACAGCACTGTTTACGTTTGGTCTTTGCATCCAGCATGACACCTAATTGACTGAACTGCGCCTTACCTAAAGGAGTTAACGCATTGCCGTCGCTGGTAATCCATGCATTCGCGAGAAGGTAATCGTAAATACCGACGGCGATTTCGCCTGCCAGATGGTCGTAGCAGGTTCGTGCCCGTTGCAACTCGGCCGGCACCCGTGTTTTGGGTGGTTGCATCGCGCCAAACGAAACCCCCATCATATTTTCAAGCAGGGCGGCAATACTGGCACTGTAGAGACGAAAATACCGGTGACGCCCTTGCGATAAACAAGTGACGAGATTGGCTTTCAGCAATCGGGACAGATGCGCGCTGGTGGTTGACGGTGCGATATCAGACACAGCGCTTAATTCAGTGGCTGTCCAGGCGCGGCCATCCATGAGCGCACAAAGAATTTTCATCCGTGACGCATCAGACATAGCAGCCGCAAGGGCTGCCATAGATAACTCCAGCTGAAATTCTTCCTGTTCCTGCTGAACTTGCGGGAGAGGCTTCACAATCAGACCATCCAGTGTCGGGTTACTGTTTCTGCAACCTTATAGTCATCAGTGATGAGGATCAAACGGTTTGCGTGGTCGCTGTATTGGGTGATGATGTTGACGCCACTATCCGCCAGCACTCTGGCAATGGCACCTAATTCGCCCGGCTGTTCCTGCCTGAGTTTCCGAATCAGTGGCCTGCAGATATCGATGACCTCAAAACCCTGTTCGATGAGTACCGCTCTGGCTTTTTCGCCATCTTCCACCAAAAAGTGGGCGTGGCTTTGCTGGTTGACGGAAAAGACGCCACCACCTTCTAAGCCAATGTGATTTGATCCGAGTGTTTCGCCTAACCGCGCAAGCTCTCCCGGCATATTCTTCAAAACGACATGAATGTCATACATAGCGATGGCTTCCTTGCTTACTGGGATGATGAATATTCTCTGCTCAGGCTGAGCACCTGAATGCGATAAAAAGAGAAAATGGACTCCTTTCCTTCCTGCTGAGCCGATCGGTGCAGCATGTTGTGCTTCCATTGCAAAATGGCCTCCTCGTTCTCCCACCATGACAGCGAGAGAAATTTTTCTGGATGGGCCTGGCTTTGAAAGCGCTCAACAGAAATAAACCCCTCAGCATGGCTCAGCAACGGCTTTAACTGTTCAGCCAGCTCGAAGTAGCGTGCCTGCTTTTCAGGCACGGCTGTCGCTTCAAAAAGAACCGCGATCATTGTCTTATCCTTCTGAATGTCAGTGTGTCGGACTCAATATAGCGAGTTGAAAAAAAGATACTTCGGTGCTGGGCGAAATGTGGTGTTCATAGAGAGGTTGGCTGGGGGCTCAACAACTGGAAACCTCTAGTTTTGAATTGTCTCGCTAAAGGGGAAGTGGACACTATATCTTTGCCGGAGATGCACCCGGCAGGCCTATCGCTCATCCGAAGAAGGCATTTGCTCGGTTCAAGAAAGTTGCAGGGATTACTGACAACTTCCGAATTCATGATTTGAGGCGTAGCTTCGCATCGGTCCTGATCAACTCAGGCAATGCGACCCTATACGATGTTCAGCATTTGTTGGGCCACCAATCACCGCAGACCAGCACCAGATATGCTCATTTGGCGTCGTGTAGACTACGTGAGGTAAATGCTAATATGGCTGAGTTAGTTGAAAGGTGTGAATAAAGAACTTTCTTAAGTAGTTTAATATCGACTGCTTAAGTTCATATTTCAACTGAAATAAGATATAGATAACACTTTGAGAAGTTGATATTTGCACAAGTTGTGGTTTTTTTATCATTATGAGATTTGATGATTTTTTTGATTAAATGTCTTTTATGAGTAATAACAACAAAAAACTTGCCAGTGATGGATTGGATACAGAAGAAGGTTTTTCTGAAATAGTTATAGCTTTAGTTTCAGCAGTTGGAACAGATTTAAGTCGATTCATTAATTTAATGTCAGATGAACTAGAGTTATATGACTTTAAACCTGAAGTTATTCGAGTTTCCTCCGGTTTCTTGCATGCACTGCAGCCTGTACCCGAAGGTTTATCAAAACTAAAAACTATCAATTACTTCATGGATCTTGGCAATGAATATCGTCATTTGACTGAAGATAATGCAGCTTTAGCATATGCTGCTATCTCCGAGATATCTCAACGACGAACTGAAATTTTAGGGGGGGTAGATCCTCAGCCATTAAACAAGAAAGCATGGATAATTCGTTCACTCAAACACCCTGATGAGGTTGCAGCTTTGAGGGAAACTTATGGCAATAGTTTATTTGTCATAGGCATACATGCTAGTTACGAAAGCCGCTTTCAAACACTTGATAATAAACGTAGAAGTACTGAAGGTAAGGACATTGTAAAAAATCTTATTTTAAGAGATGCGGATGAAGGGCCAAATAACGGCCATGGACAACATACTAGAGATACTTTCCATTTGGCTGATTTTTTTATCGATGAAGATCAAAACCTTAATAAGAATAGGGCAGATGTAGAACGAGTTTTTAAACTGATATTCGGATACCCATTTCTTACTCCTACTTTTGATGAATACGCCATGTACATGGCTTTTTCTGCATCTAGTCGATCTGCCGACCTATCAAGACAAGTTGGCGCAGTATTAACCAAAGATAATAATATAATTTCTACAGGGGCGAATGATGTCCCTAGAGCTAAAGGTGGTTTGTATTGGCCCTCCTTAGATAGTTCCCAAACACGGATAGTAGATAGCCATGACGGCAGAGATTACATGCGTGGTTATGATGCTAACAAAAAAGCGATTCAAGAGGTCATTGACGATATTATTGATAAACTGGGTCTTGAGGACACTACCGAATTGAATCAGAAGCTAAAAAATACAAAATTAAAAGATATTACAGAATATGGAAGAGTTGTTCATGCGGAAATGGAGGCGATTTTATCTTGTGGTAGGACCAACAATAGTACTTTAGATACAACTCTGTATTGCACAACCTTTCCTTGCCATAACTGTGCTAAACACATAATTGCAGCGGGAGTATTGAGAGTTGTCTATGTTGAACCATATGCAAAAAGTAAGGCGTTTGAGTTTCACGGTGATGCAATTGCAGAAGGTTACAGCGATGTAAAAGTGTCCTTTGAGCCATTTGTTGGAGTTGGGCCGAGAAGTTTCTTGAACTTCTTTTCTATGACGCTAGGTAATGGTCGAGAGATCAAGCGCAAAAAATCATCAGGTGAGACTGTAGACTGGAGCCGAGAATCAGCTAAACTAAGGCTAAATCCCAACGCAATCCAATATATTGCAAGTGAGGAATTCTCCTCAGCTTTAACAAGTAAGCATTTCAAAATTTATAATGATAAAAAATCCTTACTGAATAGGAACTTATGATGAAGAAAGTTGATAACAGAGCTCTGGTGGAACATTTGGAGAAAGCTGAGCAGAAAATTTCAGCTTGGCCTCAATGGCAACAACAAATTTTCAGATCAAAAGTTACCTCTCAATCCTCTCATCTTTCGAAGCCACAAGCTGTTAAAGAACCATCTACCTCTAACTAAAATTCTAGATTGCTGGGTCGGTCACCAGACTGGTCCAGCCCTTACACTGCCTGACTCTCAACCCATACTTTTTCCACTGATTTGCTGTCGTTATCGTCGTTCCTGTCTAGGTCCGGTCTTTTGCTGCGATTCTAGGCGGTTTGCCGTCGTCGTCGACGACACAATCACATCAGAATTTTCGGTAAGTTCATCACTATTAACTCAGCATAATGGAAGTGGACAGCATGACGACCCGGATATAGACCGGCCAAAACGAAAAAAAGCTTATGGATTTCTCCATAAGCTTTCTGAATTCTGGTGGCCCCTCCCAGACTTGAACTGGGGACCAAGCGATTATGAGTCGCCTGCTCTAACCACTGAGCTAAGGGGCCAAATGTGCCACCGATTATATGGGATGGGTGGGGCATTGTCTAGGTGCGAAGGGGCAAGTTTTGTTTGTTTCTTAGGCAGTTAAATGCAGGGCAAGCCCTTGAATGGCAAGGGGTGTGAGCGAGGTCGCATGTGCGGCGGGCAAAGAAAAAGCGGGCTGTTGAGCCCGCTTTGTGGTGTGGTGAGTGGCTTACTCGTCCAGGAAGCTGCGCAGCACGTCGGAACGGCTTGGGTGGCGCAGTTTACGCAGGGCTTTGGCTTCGATCTGACGGATACGCTCACGGGTAACGTCAAACTGTTTGCCCACTTCTTCCAGTGTATGGTCTGTGTTCATGTCGATACCAAAGCGCATACGCAGTACTTTGGCTTCACGTGGCGTCAGGCCAGCCAGTACTTCGTTGGTGGCCGCACGCAGGTTGGTTGCCGTGGCAGAATCCATTGGCAGCTGCAGCGTGGTATCTTCAATGAAATCACCCAGATGTGAATCTTCATCATCACCGATTGGGGTTTCCATCGAGATTGGCTCTTTGGCAATCTTCAGCACTTTGCGGATCTTGTCTTCCGGCATTTGCATGCGTTCAGCCAGTTCTTCCGGCAGTGGTTCACGGCCCATCTCCTGAAGCATCTGGCGAGAGATACGGTTCAGTTTGTTGATGGTTTCGATCATGTGCACAGGGATACGAATCGTACGTGCCTGGTCCGCGATTGAACGTGTGATTGCCTGACGGATCCACCAGGTGGCGTAAGTCGAGAACTTGTAACCACGACGGTATTCAAACTTATCGACCGCTTTCATCAGACCGATGTTACCTTCCTGGATCAGATCCAGGAATTGCAGGCCACGGTTGGTGTATTTCTTGGCGATAGAAATAACCAGACGCAGGTTGGCCTCAACCATTTCTTTCTTGGCGCGGCGTGCTTTGGCTTCACCGATAGACATACGGCGGCTGATGTCTTTGATACGCTCAATCGACAGGCCGGTTTCATCTTCCAGTATGCGCAGCTTCAGCGAAGCACGACGCAGGTCTTCTTCGTAGTTTTTCAGGCGCTCGGCATACGGTTTGCCTGAGTTCAGTGCTTGATCGATCCACGCAGAAGAAGATTCATTACCGCTGAACAGCTGTACGAAGGTCTTCTTCGGCATTTTGCTGTTGTCGACACACATACGCATGATCAGGCGCTCATTGGTACGCACCTTATCCATGGAATCACGCAGTGAACTGACCAGACGGTCAAACTGTTTCGGGATCAGACGGAACTGTTTGAAAATTTCAGACAGCTCGGCAATAGCGACTTCAGTATCCGGGTGATGACGGCCATTGGTATCGATGGCTTTGGCCATATTTTCGTAAGAGACACGCAGTTCTTTGAACTTCTCGCGTGCCACTTCCGGATCGATGCTGCCGTCGTCTTCTTCTTCTGAATCGTCGTCATCGTCTTCAAGATCTTTGTCTTCATCTTCAAGATCAGTTTCGCTTAACTCGGAACCGATGTGCGTGGCTGTCGGAGCGGCTGTCTCTTCTTCGTTAGGATCCACGAAGCCTGAAATGATATCAGTCAGACGCAGCTCTTCTGCTTCAACCTTGTCAAACTGCTCAAGCAGATGCGAGATTGCTGACGGGTACTCAGCAACAGAACACTGAACCTGATTGATACCATCTTCGATGCGTTTAGCGATGTCGATTTCGCCTTCGCGGGTCAACAGCTCAACTGTACCCATTTCGCGCATGTACATACGAACCGGGTCAGTGGTACGGCCGATTTCGCTTTCTACGCTCGATAATGCCTGAGCCGCCGCTTCAATGGCGTCTTCATCGGCGTTATCTTCAGTCATCATGAGTTCATCGGCATCAGGGGCGGTTTCTACCACCTTAATACCCATGTCGTTGATCATCTGAATAATGTCTTCAACCTGATCAGAGTCAACAATGTCTTCTGGCAGGTGGTCATTAACTTCGGCATAGGTCAGATAACCTTGCTCTTTGCCTTTGGCAACAAGCAACTTTAGCTGTGACTGCGGATTTTGCTCCATAGACGATATCCAACTTAGGGTCTGAGTGAGAAAAAAGGATGCAGAAATGCAAACCAGTAATTATAACAAATGTCAGAATTGTTGACTACTTTTTAGACGGGGCGATTTAACAGCAATAGCTGAAGCTCCCGCTTCTCTTCGACTGATAAGCCGACGGTGTTCGATTTAGCCTGCAACTTCTCAATTTGTTGTGTGACGCATTGATCGATAACTTTATCCATCGCGTCAAAAAATACAGTGTGTAAACTGTCTTCATCGCTGCCGAGCGGTATGTCCCAACTGGCCAGACGGGCCATCATTGAGGCTTGCTCGGTCTCACGCCAATCTTCAAGCAACTGTCCAGTTGTGATATTGGGATGAAGTCGACATTTATCAACTATTGTCAGTAATAATTTTAAGCCAGCCAGCTCTGTGCCGGCAAAATCCTGGGTATTCAACCCCAGTTCATTGGCAAAGCCCGGGTTTTGCAACAGCAGCGCAATCGCGATGCGCATCGGCGTACGCTTGATGGCGGGCTGAGCCATTCTTACCGGCTTGTTGTCTCCGTGTTCGCTGATCAGCTGTTTTAACTGCTCTTCATCAGGAAGACCGAGTTTTTGTCCTAAAACTTTCCGTAAGTATAGTCTCAGGGTGCCGCCCGGCACTTTGTCAATCAGTGGCACAGCCAGGGTACTGAGCTTGGCTTTGCCTTCCCGGCTGCTGGTATCCACCTGTTGCAGCAGGGTGGTGAATAGGAAATCGGACAGGGTCATCGCCTGAGTGATAGCCTGTTCGAACGCTTCTTTGCCATACTGACGCACGAAACTGTCCGGGTCTTCGCCGTCGGGCAGGAACATGAATTTCAGCTGGCGGCCGTCATTGAGATACGGCAGTGCTTGTTCCATCGCCCGCCAGGCCGCATCGCGACCGGCGCGGTCACCGTCATAACAGCACACCACAGTACCGGTTTGCCGGAACAGGGTCTGAATGTGCTCCCCTGTGGTCGAGGTGCCCAGCGAGGCGACGGCATAATCGACGCCGTATTGCGCCAGTGCCACTACATCCATATAGCCTTCGACGACCAGAACGCGTTCAGGTTCCCGGTAAGCTTGCATCACCTGATACAAACCGTAGAGCTCGCGGCCTTTGTGGAAAATCGGTGTCTCCGGTGAGTTGAGATACTTGGGCGTCCCTTCGCCCAGTACCCGGCCACCAAACCCGATCACCCGGCCGCGGCGGTCGTGGATCGGAAACATAATCCGGCCACGGAAACGGTCATAGCGACGGCCTTGTTCGTTTTCGATCAGCATGCCGGCGCTGACTAAATCTTGCTGTGCCTGCTCGTTGCGGCCAAAACGGCTGCGCACCAGATCCCATTGATCAGGCACATAACCGATGCCGAACTGTTTGACGATCTCGCCCGACAGGCCACGTCCTTTCAGGTAGTTTATGGCTACCTGCGCATCGCTCTGACGCAACAGCGACTGATAATATTGGGCGACCTGACCCATGAGGTCATAAAGGCTTTGCTTCTCTTGTCGCTTGATGCTGCTCTGGCCGCTGGTGCCTTGTTCGCGCGGAATTTCAAGGCCAAGCTGAGACGCCAGTTCTTCAACGGCATCGACAAAGTCCAGCCGGTCGAACTCCATCACAAAATCGAGCACGTTGCCTTTTGCACCGCACCCAAAGCAATAGTAGAACTGTTTGTCGGGACTGACAGAAAAAGACGGGGTTTTCTCATTGTGGAAAGGGCAGCAGGCGCCGTAGTTCTTGCCTTGCTTTTTGAGTTTCACCCGCGCATCAATTACATCGACTATGTCATGCCGTGAGATGAGGTCATCGATGAATGAACGAGGGATCTTTCCTGCCATACAATGAGTGTTACCTGAAATTAACTGGGAAGAGATACAAACAAGCCGCGCATTCCCGAGAGGATAGCACGGCTTGCTGTAGAGTTGGGGCAGTTTTAGCCGAGTTTGGCTTTGACCAATTGGCTAACTTTCCCCATATCGGCGCGGCCCTGCAGCTGTGGTTTGAGCACAGCCATCAGTTTACCCATGTCCTGCATTGAGCTGGCACCTGTACTGGCGATAGCGTCTTCCAGCAGAGCGGCAACTTCGTCGTCGCTCAGCGGCTGAGGCATAAATTCTTCCAGTACGGCAATTTCAGCATGCTCAACATCGGCCAGATCCTGACGGCCTGCGGCTTCATACTGAGCCACAGAGTCACGACGCTGTTTTACCATTTTCGTCAGTACTGCCACTATGTCGTCGTCGGTCAGAGTGATCTTCTCGTCGACTTCACGTTGTTTGATGGCAGCAAGAACAAGACGGATAGCACCCAGGCGAGCTTTGTCCTTCGCCTTCATGGCTGCTTTTTGTTCGTTCTTTATACTTTCGATTAGGGCCATTACGCTGTCCTTGTTATCTGTAAATTAGTACAGACGAACGCGACGTGCGTTTTCGCGAGCCAATTTTTTCAGGTGACGCTTAACAGCCGCTGCTTTAGCGCGCTTACGTACAGTTGTTGGCTTTTCGAAGTGCTCACGACGGCGAACTTCAGAAAGGATACCTGCTTTTTCGCAAGAGCGCTTAAAACGACGTAGAGCTACGTCGAACGGTTCGTTTTCACGTACTTTGACTACTGGCATGTAATACTCACCTCAGAGTGATTCGATTAACGCTGATGATCAAAATTATCAGCTGATTAAAAATGGTGCGAAATTCTAATCTGATCCGGGGTCATTTGTAAAGCATTCTGCAAGTCAGAACTGGTGAAATTCTGTCAACAGCGGTAACATGCCCCTCCGACGTTCCGCACCGGCTTCGGCTTTCAGTGTGTAAGTATATAAGTATAGAGGTTGATATGCGTATCCTGGGCATCGAAACGTCCTGTGACGAAACAGGCGTGGCGATTTACGATGATGAGAAAGGCCTGCTGGCTCATGAGTTGTACAGCCAAGTGAAGCTGCACGCCGATTATGGTGGCGTCGTACCTGAACTGGCCTCACGGGACCATGTCAAAAAAACCATCCCGCTGATCAAGCAGGCGCTGGCCGATGCCGGTTTAACCCCGGCGGATCTGGATGGCGTTGCTTATACCGCCGGACCCGGCCTGGTCGGTGCTCTGTTAGTAGGCGCGACCATAGGCCGCAGCCTGGCGTATGCCTGGAATCTGCCTGCGGTGGCAGTACACCATATGGAAGGCCATTTGCTGGCGCCCATGCTGGAAGACAATCCCCCTGAGTTTCCGTTTGTGGCGCTGCTGGTCTCTGGCGGTCATACCATGATGGTGGAAGTCAAAGGGATCGGCGAATACCGCATTCTGGGTGAGTCGATTGACGATGCCGCCGGTGAAGCCTTTGATAAAACGGCCAAGCTGATGGGGCTGGATTATCCCGGCGGACCGTTGCTGTCGAAACTGGCCGATAAAGGCACCGCAGGCCGCTTTACCTTCCCGCGTCCGATGACGGACCGTCCGGGCATGGATTTCAGTTTTTCCGGCCTGAAAACCTTTGCCGCCAACACCATTCGTGGTAACGATGATGATGAGCAGACCCGGGCAGACATTGCTTATGCGTTTCAGGAAGCTGTGGTAGACACCCTGGCAATCAAATGTAAGCGTGCCCTGAAAGAAACCGGCTTTAAGCGTCTGGTGATTGCCGGCGGCGTGAGTGCCAACAAGCACCTGCGTGCCGAGCTGGCTGCACTGATGGAAAAACTGGGCGGCGAAGTTTTTTATCCGCGTACTGAGTTCTGTACCGATAACGGCGCCATGATTGCCTATGCGGGAATGCAGCGCCTGAAAAATCAGGAAATCATGGATTTGAGTGTCAAAGCCCATCCGCGCTGGCCGATTGATACGCTCAAGCCATTGCGCTGAGGCGGCTGAAGCCGGGTCAGTGATCCCCAAATAACACTGAACCGCCAGGACGAATCAGGGTTTCGACTGGCGGTTAAATTTATGCCATATCTTGTATTCTTTGCCGTCCAGCAAGCGGCGGACATTCTCGTGATGGCGCAGAATGATCAGGCACGACAGCATAGCCACCGGCATGGTGTACTGAGGTTTGACCCACCAGGTAAACATGGGCGCGATTAGCGCGGTGATCATGGATGCCAGCGAAGAATAGCCGCACAACACGGCCACCACCAACCAGCTTGCAATCAGCATCCCGCTTAAATCCCAGCCAATCGGGGCCAGCGCGCCCAGTGCCGTCGCCACGCCTTTGCCGCCACGGAAGTGGAAAAACAGCGGGTAAATATGCCCCAGACAGGCGGCAATCCCTATAATCCCTAGCAGAAAGGGGTTAATCCCCAGAAAATAGCTGATCCAGACCGGCAGCATGCCTTTAAGGATATCGCATACCAGCACCAGTGCCGCGGCACCCCGGCCGCCGATACGCAGGACATTGGTTGCCCCCGGATTCCCCGAACCGCTGTCTCTTGGATCTGGCAGGCGGAACAGGCGACAAATCAGCACCGCACTGGACACAGAGCCCAGCAGGTAAGCAGCGATAATGATCAGCAGCACCAATGGTGTCATAGCATCTCCAGTAAGCCCCTGACGTTGTTGTCATCCGGGGAGCGGGTGTTGATGAGCCAGTACGCCGTGGCCTTTTGGGTACCCATAAAAGTGGCAAAAATGTGATTACTCAGCGTCCACGTCTGATGACATTAGGTATAACAGCTGTGGTATAGTGCATCCACTTTCAGGAGGCTGGCGTGTTTGAAACGCTGGAAGCCTGTTTTCTGTCATCAATATGATGAACTCGTCCCGATAATACGCACTTTTGCTCACATTGGGTATCCGACCTCTACACAAAATTAGCGATGGAACATGGATTCAGTATTTATCGAACATCTTGATGTTATCGCCTCTATCGGGGTGTATGACTGGGAGCAGGAAATTAAGCAGAAACTGGTGCTGGACCTGGAAATGGCCCATGACAATCAGCCCGCCGCGCTGGCCGATGATGTGTCGCTGGCGCTCGATTACGCCGCCGTCAGCCAGACAGTCACCGAGTTTGTGGAACAGGGCCGCTTTCTGCTGGTCGAGCGGGTGGCAGAGGAAGTTGCCAGCCTGATCATGACACGTTTCAACGTACCCTGGATCAAAGTGACAGTGACCAAGCCGGGCGCAGTGCCGAATGCGCGCGGTGTTGGCGTGGTGATTCAGCGGGGACGCCGTGACTGAGGTTTACATCAGCATCGGCAGTAATATCGACCGTGAGCACTATGTGCGTGCGGCGGTGGCTGAGCTGAAGCAGTTAGGATCCCAGTGTCGCGTTTCCCGTATTTTTGAAGCGGAACCTGTCGGTTTTGACGGTCCCGTTTTTTTCAATGGTGTGGTGGCTTTGGAAACAGATTTGTCGCTGAATGCCCTGCAACACAGACTGAAAGCCCTGGAAGTGCAGTATGGCCGCCAGCCGGATGCGGTGAAGAATCAGAACAGAACGCTGGATTTGGATCTGTTGCTGTTCGGTGATCGGATCAGCCCTGAAGCGCCTGCGCTGCCGCGAGCGGATATCTACAAGTTTGCTTTTGTGTTACTGCCGCTGTATGAGCTGAACCCGCTGCTGGTGATACCGGGAGATGGACGCACTGTGGCGCAAATCTGGCAGGCTTTCGACAAGCAGCAGGTATTAAGGCCGGTGGCGCTGGAATTTGACACAGTTTGACAGCAATGCACTGAACTGTCAGGGAAACCAGGGGTCAACCCACTGGCGATACACTTTCTCGTATTATGTTTTCGAAGAGTTAAAGGTAAACAATGAGTCATTTTGAAGCGTTCATGTTGGCATTGATCCAGGGGCTGACTGAATTTTTGCCGATCTCCAGTTCGGCGCATCTGATCCTGCCATCGCAGGTATTTGGCTGGGCAGATCAGGGTCTGGCTTTTGATGTGGCCGTGCATGTGGGAACGCTGGCGGCGGTTGTGATGTATTTTCGCAAAGAAGTGGTGTCTTTGCTGGCGGCCTGGTTGGCGTCTATCTTCAAAGGCCACCGCTGCCGTGAAGCCAGTCTGGCCTGGATGATAGTGCTGGCGACCATTCCGGCCTGTGTGTTCGGTTTCTTTATGGCCGATATCATAGAAGTGTATCTGCGCTCTGCCTGGGTGATTGCGGTTACCACCATAGTGTTTGGTCTGCTGTTGTGGTGGGTGGATCGCCGTGCGAGCCAAACCCGCGATGAGTATGATGCAAACGCCAAGCGCTCACTGTTTATTGGTCTGGCGCAGGCGGCGGCCATGATTCCCGGTACGTCGCGTTCAGGCGCGACCATGACAGCGGCGCTCTATCTGGGTTTTACCCGCGAAGCCGCTGCCCGTTTTTCGTTTCTGATGTCGATCCCTATTATCCTGCTGGCCGGCACGTATCTGGGGACCAAGCTGGTTGAGAGCAGTGCCCCGATTGATTTTGGCGGTTTAGGAATAGGTCTGGCGGTGTCTTTCATCAGTGCTTATGCCTGTATCCATGTGTTCCTCAAACTGGTCACGCGCGTGGGTATGCTGCCATTTGTGATTTACCGGCTGTTGCTGGGCTTTGGCCTGATCGCGTTACTGCTGAGCCAGCAGTAATTCAGCCAGAGCGAAATGAAAGGAAGCCGGACTTTGCTCCGGCTTTTTTGTGCGCTGAGATTATGCGCAAAGGTTGTGCTGAGATTAAGCGCTTTTTTAACGCCCCAGCACCTGCGCCGCCGCCTCGGCGCGGCGGATAGCCAGTTGTTCCTTGATGGCTGCGCCCTGGTAGCCCGCCTCAATGATGGGTTTTACTTCGACGGTCTGTACGGCCGCGAAGACATCCTGAAGGATATCGGCCTGCGGGTAGGGGTCGTCTTCAAACCCGGTCCGGCCGCGTATATCCGCCCGGCAGCAAATGGCTAGCTGTTCAACACGCTCCGGCTTTCGCCAGGCGTCTATCTGATCAAAGAGTCTGATAAAGGTGGCGGGGCGCATCTCTTGTGCGCGGTGTACTTTGGTGTGCTGCGCGCAGACCATGAGCGCGGTATCGCGATAATGGTTCGGCACTCTCAGGCGCTGGCACAGCTGGCGGATCACATCCATTCCCAGCTGGCAGTGCAGCTTATGGCTCGGCAGCTCGGCTTTGGGCGACAAGGCTTTACCCAGATCATGCACCTGGGCACTAAAGCGGATCACAGGATCGTCACTCAGCAGTGCCGCCTGATAGGACACCATCAGGGTGTGGATACCGGTATCGATTTCCGGGTGCCACTTCTCGGGCTGCGGAACACCAAACAGCGCGTCGATCTCAGGCATCACGATGCCCAGTGCGCCGCACTGGCGCAGCACGGTCAGGAAGATATCCGGGCGCTCGGTATGCAGGGCGCGTTCCCATTCCTGCCACACACGCTCGGGCGTCAGGGCTTCCAGCTCACCGTCTGCCACCATCTCCTGCATCAGGGCCAGGGTTTCCGGTGCAACAGTGAAGCCCTGCGGGGCAAAACGGGCAGCGAAGCGGGCGACCCGCAAGACACGCAGCGGATCTTCAACAAACGCCTGCGACACATGGCGCAGCTGACGTTTCTCGATATCCTGCTGGCCCTGATAAGGGTCGAACAAGGTACCATCCTGCGACTCGGCAATGGCGTTGATGGTCAGATCCCGCCGCATCAGATCCTGCTCCAGCGTTACATCCGGCGCGGCATAGCATTCAAAGCCGGTATAGCCTTTGCCCGCTTTTCGTTCGGTACGGGCCAGGGCATATTCTTCTTTGGTTTTGGGGTGCAGAAAGACAGGAAAATCGCTACCTACCTGGCTGAACCCTTGGTCCAGCATATGCTGAGGCGTGGTGCCGACGACCACCCAGTCTTTGTCTTTGACGGGTAATCCCAGCAGCCGATCCCGTACCGCGCCGCCAACCAGATAAATATCCACGTTTCTCTCCTCGTCTTTGTCAGTCTTGCCCACGAAGGGTATACAATCGGTGTCACGAACGCTAATGTATCTCAGTTATTTTACTTCATCCCGGACGAAGACATGTACAAGGCATTTTTTGGCCTGACCGAAGCCCCGTTTTCAATTGTGCCCAGCGCACGATTTCTTTATCTCAGCGATCGCCACCGTGAAGCGCTTAATCACATGCTTGCCGGACTGGCTGATGGCGGGGGTTTTGGGCTGCTCACCGGCGAAGTCGGTACCGGAAAAACCACAGTGCTGCGCGCCTTGTTAGCCAAGCTGGGCGAGGAGACTCAGGTTGCTGTGGTACTGAATCCGGCGTTATCGGCCCATGAGTTGCTGGAAAGCATCTGCGATGAGTTAGGACTGCCGGCGTCACCGCAAGACAGCTATAAGATCCTGACCGACAGATTGTACGCCCACCTCAAAGCCAATGATCAGGCCGGTCGCCATACGCTGTTGCTGGTCGACGAAGCGCAGCATTTGCTGCCGGATGTGCTGGAGCAGCTGCGTCTGCTGACCAACCTGGAAAATGATCAGCGCAAGCTGCTGAAAGTGGTGCTGGCCGGTCAGCCTGAACTGCAGCAGTTACTGCAGCAGCCGGGATTGCGCCAATTGGCCCAGCGTATTACCTCACGCTATCACCTGCTGCCGTTAACCGAAGTGGAAGTGGCGGCTTATGTTCGTTTTCGTTTGGACCAGGTCGGTTGCGCTCACCAGATCTTCTCGCCTCAGGCGCTGAAAACACTGGCCCGGGTATGCGGCGGCATTCCGCGCCAGATCAACCTGGTGTGTGATAAAGCCCTGCAGCTTGCCTGCCGGGACAGCCGGTATCAGATTAATCCGGAGCACATCAGGCAGGCCAGTGAACTGGCGCTGGGATGGGCGGTCGCACAGCCGACACAGGTCGCTGGCCCCTCGCGCAACCGGCTGGGCTGGGCGATTGCCGCTGTGCTGGCGCCGGCATTAATTGCGGCGGGCTACTGGGGCGGCGGCTGGGTAGCAGAAAATAAGCTGGGCGCGGTCGTGCAGGAAACGGCTGTGGTGTCTGCGCCTGCCGCTGCGGGCTCTTCGCCGGAAACGGATCAAGCCCAGGCGCTGACGGCACTGGAAAAACGCTGGCAAGCCGTGCTGGCCCTGCAGCCGACGGAAAGGCAAGCCATGCAGACTCTGTACCAGCTGTGGGGCTATGAAGTCTCGCCCAGTCAGGCAAACTGCCTCAGCAGTACGCGTATCGGTCTGACCTGCCAGCAAAGCAAAGGCGATCTTGCGCAGCTCAGCCTGATCAATCGTCCCGCCATCCTGCCTCTGACCAATGACGATGGCGAGCGCTTTTATGCGGTACTGTACGCGCTCTGGCCGGGCGAAGCCGAACTGATGCTGGGCGGAGAGCGGCTCAGAGTGAGCCGGGAGTGGCTGCAGTCGCACTGGCAGCAAGACTATACCCTGATGTGGCGTCCGCCGATGGGGGAGAGCACCAGCATCCGTTATGGTCAGCAAGGTGGCCGGGTGGCCTGGCTGGATCAGCAGCTTAACCGTTTGCTGGGCGAGCCGGGTATGGCCAGCAGAGACTTTGATCAAACTGTGCTTGAGAAGCTGCGTCGTTTTCAGCAGGCTCAGGGCTTGTATGCCGACGGGATTGCCGGCCCGATGACGCTGATGGTGCTGGACACCGCCTTGTCGCTACCCGGGCCGACCCTGCATCAGGAGTACCGTACCGATGGCGATACCGTTAACGGCCGCCATCCGATGTCCTTTCTGCCGTTCCCCAAGTTAACTACCGAGGCCTTGCCGGCGCCTGGTTTGCCCTTATACGGCAATGCAGAGCGCAGTGCTTCTGAGGCCAGGCGGCCGTTCTATCAACCTGCCGGTGAACAGCCTTCTGGTACAGCTGCCAGTGAGACAGCAGCCATGGACACAGCAGCAATGGATACCGCAGCCAGTGACAGCCAGATGAATTTCCTGGATTTGGATAAACTGGATTTGTCGGGCCTGTCGCCTGAGCTGGCCAATCGACTGCATCAGGCGATTGCTGCCACCGATCAGGCCGATACACCGGCTTTGGTTGATCCCAGAACGGTCACCGCGGCGGTGGTGAAACAAAAGCCGTATGTCGCAGAAAATGTCATGACGCTGGCAGACTTGCCTCAGGCCGTTCAGGCCCGTTTACCGGCCATCAACCTGCAGACTCATATCTACTCATCCAGTGCGGACAGTCGCTGGGTGAAGGTGAACAACCGTGAAGCTTACGAAGGGGATGAGGTCGCTCCTGGCGTGACGCTGGAGAAGATTGAGCCGCGTAAGGTGATTTTAGATTTTGAGCATATCCGCTTTGAGATGGCGGCATTGTCGCAGTGGCCGTCAGGGTAAGGTTTATCAGCGAAGGAAAGCGTCACTGACGGAAACAAAAAAGGCAGCTCAGCTGCCTTTTTTGTCTTTGGAACGGCTATTGGCGCATGGCCTGGCAATCAGGCCCAGCCATTGTTGCGTTTCTTGCGGCGTGGGATCAGGTGCGGCAGTACCAGACCAAACAGCAGTCCTCCGCCTGCGACCATACCGCCGTAGGTAAACCATCTCATCAGCAGATCGTCTGCCTGGGTATCCAGTTTAGCGCGCAGTTCGCGGATTTCAGACTGGGAAGTCGACAGCTGGTCATTCAGCTTGGTGTTGCGATCTTCCAGGTCGGTGATCTGCTCAGTACGGTTCTCCAGTGATGACTGAAGCGTTGCATTGCGTTCATCGCTGGACTGCTTGGCATTGGCCAGGGCTTTTTTCACTTCGGTCAGTTCTTTTTCTAATTTTGGCAGGCGTTCTTTCAGGCCAACCTGGTTAGAAATGAAATCACTCTTGACCCAGCCTGTGCGGCCGCGGTCGTCAACCACTTTACTGAAACCCGATTCTTTGTTGACTTCCAACAGGGTTACTTTCGTGCCAGCGTCTACGCTGCCCATAATTTTGAATTGCGTACTTGGCCCGCGATGCATGTAAGTAAACAGGTCATCGGAGATGTAACGCACCTGCTGAGCGTGTACCTGAGCTGTCATCAGAACGGTGATAGCGGCAAAAACTAAGCGGATAAGTTGCTTCACTCTGGGATCCTTGAAGGAGCTTGATTAATCGATGGAGCACAGATACTAAGAATTTTGCGGCGATGGCGCAAGAGGAGAGGGAGGCATAGCCTCCCTCTTTTGACCTTGTGCTACTTTTTTGTAAAGTTTACGGAAGACTGACAAAAATCAGCCAAAAGCCGCTTGCATTACATAGAAGAAAATGACTGCTAGCAGGGCGCCTGCTGGCAGGGTAACGATCCAAGACGCCACGATGTTACGAACAACACCCATGTTCAGGGCGGCAATACCGCGGGCAAAGCCTACACCCAGTACCGCACCTACCAGTGTTTGCGTGGTAGAGATAGGTAAACCTGTGCCCGACGCCAGTACCACGGTCGACGCGGTGGCCAGCTGTGCTGCAAAGCCGCGGCTCGGTGTCAGCTCGGTAATACCTGTGCCCACAGTCGCCATGACTTTGTGACCCATGGTCGCCAGACCCACGACTATACCCAAACCACCCAGCGGCAGAATCCACCAGGCAATGGCGGTTTTCTCGGACAGCTCACCCATGTGCTCAACTGTCGATACCACAGCAGACAGAGGACCAATGGCGTTAGCCACATCGTTGGAGCCGTGTGCAAATGC
Organism: Photobacterium sp. SP02; assembly: GCF_038519165.1. Classification (NCBI taxonomy): domain Bacteria; kingdom Pseudomonadati; phylum Pseudomonadota; class Gammaproteobacteria; order Vibrionales; family Vibrionaceae; genus Photobacterium; species Photobacterium sp. SP02. Next base: position 35,688 of record NZ_JASJOJ010000007.1, on the reverse strand, counting down.
CATCGCGCAGGCGGTAACCACCATCAGCAGGCTGAATACGCGCTCAACGCCCGCATAGCCGTTATGGCCAACAGTCTGCTCGGCATCGGCATAGTTGCGACGGATGTAGAGATAGCCGAATCCCATCACGATCAGTGAAACCGCGATCGAAGCCAGCCAGGCTTCACCGGTCGACAAGTGCAGGCCAACATGTTTCAGACCTTTTTTGATCGTCACCAGTGCGATGACCATAGTGGTCAGGAACATATAGACAGGCACAAAACGCTTGGCGTTGATGAGCGGGGTATCGGTATCAAATATCAGCCTCTGTGCACTGATAAAGATGACATAGGCAAAGATCCCTGAGATCAGCGGGGTGATAATCCAGCTGCCCACTATGCCCTGTACCGAGCCCCAGTCAACCGCTTCCGTACCGACAGATACACAGGCAAAACCTATGATGGCACCGATGATAGAGTGCGTCGTGGAGACCGGCCAGCCCATGTAGGACGCCAGCAATAGCCATGAACCTGCCGCCAGCAACGACGCCATCATGCCGTAAACCAGTACTTCAGGCTGATTGACGTAGTAAGAGGTGTCAATGACCCCTTTACGTATGGTATCTGTGACTTCGCCGCCTGCCAGATAGGCGCCGGCAAATTCAAAGATCATGGCGATAATAATAGCCTGTTTGACGGTCAGCGCCTTGGAACCGACAGAGGTACCCATTGCGTTAGCCACATCATTGGCACCAATACCAATAGCCATTAGAAAGCCAAAGAGGGCCGCCACCACGATGATCATGGTGCCATAATTAGCCAGGATTTCCATTGTAAAACCTTGTTGTATTTACCTTGCTCGTTATGAGCGGGATAGCATGATTTCGAGTCGTGAACCGACACGCTGAGCCTGGTCGGCGATACCGCCAATCCATTCGAAGATCTTATACATAAACATCACATCGATTGGATTGTACTGGTCTTCGACCTTACGGAGTTGCTGACGCAGGATAATCTGCATGCTGTCGGTATCATCTTCGATAACGTCAAGCTGATTGATCATTTCTGCCACCAGAGTCACTTCACGGCCCTTAAAGCCGGTTTCCAGCAGTTCATCCAGTTCATGGATGACACGACTGGCCTGATTGGCAGCATCAAGGCAGCGTTGAACGTAGGCAAGAAAGTCTGGATAAAAGTGCTCAGGGATGTCTAACTGACGTCCGTAGACACGACCTGCAATATCTTTGGCCAGATTTGCGAGTTTGTCCTGCTGAGTGAGGAGATCCAGCATGTCAGTCCGGTCGACTGGCATGAAAAGACCACGAGGAAGCTTGAGACGGATTTCACGTTTGAGCACATCCGCATCTTTTTCAAGCTGCGAAATCTGTTCACGATACTGTCCGGCTTTTTCCCAATCTTTGGCGTGACACGCCTCGAAAAACGGAACAAGCAATTCACAACATTCATTCACACGAGTGACATGGCGTTGCAATGGTTTGATTGGGGATTTAGCAAAGAGCCCCATAATTGTATTTACTGGCATAGCCGATCAACCTAAAGATACCTGTAATAAAGGCGAAATCTTGAGCGATGGATCAGAGCCTGTTGCCTTTGGAGTATCGACCCGAAAAGAGGCGAGTTCTATGCTTTAAACAAGGCAGACATGGTATGGCGGAAAGAGAGCTAGAGAAAGAGGGTAACGTCACGAGCCAGAATTGTCCCCACCGCCCCATCAGGTTGAGGAAAACAAGCGCTTCTCTGCGTTACTCATCATTTATTTAGCGCACTAAACTCCATGATTCGTGCCTTGATTAGCGCTTTTTCAGCACTGGTTAGAGCAAATAGTCCAAAGGTCAACAGGCCCTATGGCGCGCATGTTAACGTATAACTTAGTACAGGGAAACACATTTTGTACGCCTATTTCTGGAGATTTCTTGCTTGCTACAGGCCGGATTAGCCAATATCCTTGGCTGGCTACCGTTTATAGGGACAATTATGGAAACCGAGATAGAACTGAAGTTTTTCGTCTCAGCGGATTTTTCGGGTCAGTTATTGCGGAAGATTGCTCAAGCCAAAATCTTGCAGCAAAGCAGTAAACGACTGGGTAACATTTACTTTGATACCCCTGAGCAAATTCTTCGTCAGCACGACATCGGCTTGCGGGTTCGCCGCATTGATGATGTTTATATTCAGACCCTTAAGACAGCCGGACGTGTTGTTGCAGGACTGCATCAGCGCCCCGAATACAATGCTGAACTCAACGGCCCGCAACCGGATTTAGCCTTACATCCGAGCGATGCCTGGCCTGAGCACTTTGATATTGCGGCTATTTCCAGCCAAATCTCGCCTTTATTCTCTACCGACTTTGAACGCCAGCAGTGGTTGATTGCCATGCCGGATGGCAGCCAGATTGAATTGGCATTCGATCAGGGTGAGGTGCGTGCCAATGACAGCAGTGAGCCGATTTGCGAAGTGGAACTGGAGCTGAAATCCGGCCAGACCGATGCCTTGTTCACCCTGGCTCGCGAACTGTGTGAAGACGGCGGCATGCGTCTGGGGAACCTGAGTAAAGCGGCAAGAGGCTATCGTCTTGCTGCCGGGCATCAGGGCGATGACGTGCTGCCTCTGTCTTATGTGCCCCTTGCCGCGGATGTTTCATCAGAAAATGCGCTAGTGATTGCCATGGAGCATGCGCTGGCGCACTGGCATTACCACGAGCAGATCTATGTTGAGCGTCAGGCATTGCCGGCACTGACAGAGATCAGCCATTCGATTTCCCTGATCCGCCAGACCCTGGTGGTGTATGGCAGCATGATCCCTCGCCGGGCCAGCGCGCAGCTGCGTCAGGAACTGACCTGGCTCGAAGGTGAGCTGAGCTGGCTGCAGGAAGCGGACGCGATACAACGCTGGCTGGCCGAAAAAGGCCATGCGCTGAAAAAACTCAATGCCAGAAAATCCCTGGTCAAACAGCTCAAAGAGCGTCAGGAAGAACTGCCGGAGCCGGAGGATATTCTGCGTCTGTTCAAATCGGCGCGTTACTGTAATTTGCTGCTCAACCTGAGCAGCTGGCTGCTGAGCCGCGGATGGCAACCTTTCCTGGACGAAAAAGCCAGAGAGCGGCTGGCGGCATCGGCGAAATCGTTTGCCGATTCGGCCTTGTCGAAAGCCTGGGAAGAGCTGGCAGAGGCCTTCAGTGAGAAGCGTGCGCTCAGCCGGGCAGATTATCTCGATCAGCAGGCAAGACTGCTGCGTAATCTGGTGGGCGGCCTGTGTTTTGCTTCTTTATATGAAGAAGAGCGCCGCGAAGTGTTCCGCAGCCCGTGGCTGGATATTCTGCAGGGCATGGAAGACTTGCGTCAGCTTGAGCCGATTCGCTCTCTGCAGTCTGACTACGAAGATGAAGAAGATCGCAAGCAGATCGATAAATGGCTGCACCGCAAGGAAGACTCCCTGCTGCATGCGATGGATCAGAGCCGTCAGATAGGTCTGGCACAGCCGCCTTACTGGCCATAATCTTTATCCCATCCGCCATAGCAGCCGTTAACGCCTTCTGATTCAGAAGGCGTTTTTTGTTGTTTCCCCCTCACCACCGCCTTTGGTGGTGGCTGGGCTATTTTTCTTTTTCGTTTTCTTTTCCGCTGTGCTGAGTCGATTCAGCCAGTCGTTGTTCAAGATCATCAAGACGCTTGAGCAACAGATCCTGGTTATCAAGGATTTTGTCCCAGTGCGTTTGATCATGGTGATGGTGGGAAGGCTTGTGTCTGTCGGGATCTGATACAAACGAGCTGATCAAACCGGCCACCATACCGAACAGGCCAACGCCGCAGGTAATAATCACAGTCGCCAGTATTTTACCCAGTGTCGTCACCGGATAGTGATCCCCGTAACCTACTGTGGAGATAGTGACAAAGACCCACCAGATAGCATCATCGGCCGACTGAATATTGGCATTGGGATCGTGACTTTCAATGATAAGGATCAAGGAGGAGCCGACGGTAACCAGTACAGTGAGAAGCAAAACAATAGTGGCTATGGTGGCTTCACGCCGGAAATCCAGAATATGCTGCAAAAGCTGCTGGCCGGATCGGATCAGACGTATTACCCGGAAGATCTGCACCAGGCGCATAAAGCGTAACGGCTCGATGATAGGTATGCTGGCAAGGTAATCGGGCCAGTGTGTTTTCAGGAAGGCTTTCTTGTTTTGGCTTCGCAGCAGATCACCTGTGAGCTGGAGCCAGAATACCAGACAGATCAGCGTATCTATGGTGATAAACAGTGAATAAACCCTGTCGTCACGCGGAATAAAGAACAGGCTGGTGACCAGGGCCAGTGACACGAATGACAATACGAGTGCCACCAGGCTCATGGGATTCAGCTCATGTTTGACACCATCGATCTTTTTCATCATTCAATTTCAGATATTTAATACAGGCATATATGATACTCGGTACCGCTGGCAAGTTGAATTTACTGGTGTTGTTGAGTCAATTGCAAGCCTGTTCTGAGCGCAGACGGCGTTTTTGTCGGTTTGCAGACAACTTATTCAATACTGGCTCCTTGCAGCCAGGCCGATGATTCGAAGCGTTCGAGGACTGAACCGCTTTAGGATCAACAGATCCTAGGACAAAGGAGAGATAATAATTATGGCTGACATGGCTTTCAAACCCTGGGAAAAAGGGCTGAGTAATATCAGGTTAGTGCCCAAACTCATCGTACTGATGGTATTCAGTACCTTCTTACTGGTAGGGAAACAATTATGGGACGCCAGTATTTTCTACCAGTCAGTAATTGATATTCAGAAAGAGCAAGTTCGAGAGCAGGCGCAAAAACAAGCGGCTATGTTCAGCAGCCTCTTGTCTCAGGGCGAGCAGGGACAGGCGATGGCCCTGGCTGCGGTGCAGGCGCAAAAAAGTGCGGACGGTGCCTATTACTATCTGGTCAACACAGAAAACGGCCGGGTGCTGGGTCACCCCGGCGCTGAGCAGGTCAAGGCGCTGAGCCGCTCCGCCGAAGATGGCCAGCCGCTCGGCTCTGTGTTATCGCAGCTCAACAGTGAGCGTGCCCTGACTCTGGACGGCGGCAAACGGTTTGAATATGCGGTGCCACTGGCCGGCAGCGGTCACTGGTTAGTGATCGCTTCACAGTCTGCCGATGATGCGGACAGCTACTACAGTGCCTATATGGTGCAGATAGCCTGGCAGACGGCCTTGATGATCCTGGCTTTCATGATGTTGTTGTTAGGGGCTGCCAGCCTGATGCTGCGTCAGACCGGTTACCTGGCCGATGCCATTAAGCGCCTGGCCAACCGCGATCTTTCTCAGCCGATAGTGATGAACTGTCAGGATGAATACGGGGATTTGGCGCGCGAACTGGAACGTACCCGCATCCAGCTCAAAGCGGTGATTCAGAATCAACGCAGCGTTTCGGGTGAACTGCATGAGCTGGCGGATGTGATGTCAATGAGCATGCAGGAAACCAAAGAGTCGGCGCAGGAAGAGTTTCATGAGATTGACCAGCTGGCTTCTGCCATGAGCGAAATGACCTCTACGGTGCAAACCGTGGCCGAGCATGCGCGTGAAGCCTCCGGCGCGACAGAAGGAACAGCGAAGCAGGCCCATCAGGGGCAGGAATTTGTGGTGAAAACGATCGCCACCATAGATCAGCTGTCCACCGATATCCGCGCCTCTGCCGAAGCCGTGACCCAGGTCGAAAACCGGGTGGAAAAAATTGGCAGCGTGATTGTCACTATTCAGGGCATTTCTGAACAAACTAACCTGCTGGCGCTCAATGCCGCCATTGAAGCGGCGCGGGCCGGTGATGCCGGGCGAGGATTTGCCGTGGTGGCCGATGAAGTGCGTAACCTGGCGCAGCGCACCCAGGTGGCCACCGTCGAAATTCAGGACATGATTGGTCAGTTGCAAGACAGTGCCAAACAGGCTGTCGGCCTGATGGAGCAAAGTGTGGTTGAGGCGGCAGAAGGGGTGGATCTGGTGACCAGCGCAGGCGGCGAGCTGGATAAGATTGTCCAGCAGGTTCAGCGCATCAATGATATGAACTTCCAGATTGCAACGGCCTCTGAACAGCAAAGCGCGGTGGCGGAAGAGATGAACCAAAACCTCAATAATGTAAGGGAGTTAGTGGAAGCTTCTGTGGTGGTCGTCACTGAGCTGACAGAAACGGCGGATACGATGAAAGGTCAGTCAGCCGATTTGGAACAGAAAATTCAGGCCTTCCGCATCTGACCGATCCCGGACTGTTCTTCGCTTCATTATTAGACTCAGACGCCCACCGACAGGTGGGCGTTGTCGTCGTAATCCGTTATCTTATTGCTTATACCTGAGAAACCTGACCAGGCTCGGGTGATTGACTGCGATGCTGGGCGGACAGCCCTGACTGATTGCCAAGGAATTGATATGACACACGCACTCTTGCAACACGCTGCTGAACGGGCTCTGGAAAAGCTGCAGCAGGCTCACCCTGATGCATTGGCCCAGTGGCCATCGGATTTGAACGACGAACTGAGTGCCGTGCTCGGTCTCAGTGAGTTCATACAGACCTCTCTGGTGCAGGATGGTGATTTACTGTCCTGGCTGCCCCAAACCCTGGCTGTCGGGGAGCGCGCCGAGCAATACCGTTCTGAGCTCAGGGAGGCCCTGTCAGCAGTGGTCGGCGAAACCGTGTTGTTAAGGGAGCTGCGCGCCTTTCGTCGTCGTGAAATGGTGTGGATTGCCTGGCGCGATTTTACCGGCCGCGCCACCCTGAGCCAAAGCCTGTCGCACCTGTCCTGCCTGGCCGAGGCGCTGATCATGGAAGCTTATCACTGGCTCTACGCGCAGTGTTGCCAAGAATATGGCACCCCAGTCAATGCGGACGGTGAGCCCCAGCCGATGCTGATCCTGGGCATGGGCAAACTGGGTGGCGGTGAGCTGAATTTCTCTTCAGATATCGATTTGATTTTTACCTATCCGGAAAACGGCGAAACTCAGGGCGGACGGCGCAGCATTGCCAACGCCCAGTTTTTTACCCGTCTGGGACAAAGACTGATCAAGGCACTGGATCAACAGACAGTTGACGGCTTTTGCTATCGGGTCGACATGCGTCTGCGCCCGTTTGGTGACAGCGGCCCGCTGGTGATGAGCTACGCCGCACTGGAAGATTACTATCAGGAACAGGGCCGGGAGTGGGAACGCTACGCCATGATCAAAGCCAAAGTCATGGGCAACGAAAGCGCCGGCCATTATCAGGCTCTGCGGCAGATGCTGCGTCCTTTTGTCTTCCGCCGCTATATTGATTTCAGCGCGATACAGTCACTGCGCCGGATGAAATCGATGATCAGCTCAGAGGTTCGCCGCCGCGGTCTGAGCAATAACATCAAACTCGGCGCGGGCGGGATCCGCGAAGTCGAATTTATCGCGCAATCCTTCCAGTTGATCCGTGGCGGGCGGGAGCCCAGCCTGCGCCACCGCGGCCTGCGGGAAACGCTGGATGCGGTCAACGCGCTGGGATTATTGCCGGCAGCGCAGGTGCAGCATCTGGAGCAGGGGTATGCTTTTCTGCGCCGTCTGGAAAACCTGTTGCAGGCCATCAATGACAAACAGACGCAGACACTGCCGGATACCGAGCTGGACAGAATCCGGCTTGCTACCGCGATGGGGTGCCCAGACTGGCACGGCCTGCAACAGCAGATTCAGCAGCACATGGCTGAGATCCATCAAGTGTTCGACGAGATTATCGGCGTCGATGAGGAAGACAGTCAGGACGCCGCGGCGCAGCCTTATCATGAAATGTGGACCATGATTGAGGATGAAGAGCTGGTAACAGCGATTCTGAATGATGTTGCCGCCCCGGATAGCGCCCGCCAGGCCGAAGTGCTGAGCCATATGAAAGCGGAGCTGGCCAAGCGCACTATAGGGCCGAGAGGCCGTGAAGTGCTGGCCCGCCTGATGCCGGAAGTGCTGGTGCGTATTGTCACCCGTGCAGATGCACCTGTGGTGCTGGATCGTGTCGCCCGGCTGATTGTCCGCATTGCCACCCGGACCACTTATCTGGAATTGCTGAGCGAACATCCCGGCGCGCTGGATCACCTGGTCCGGCTCTGTGCGGCCAGCTCTATGGTGGCAGAGCAGCTGGCTCAGTACCCTATTCTGCTCGATGAATTGCTTGACCCTCAGCACTTGTACAATCCAGTGCCTCTGGATCAGTATCAGCCTGAGCTGCAAGAGTACCTGGCGCGAATTCCGGAAGAGGACATGGAGCAGCAGATGGAAGCCATCCGCCAGTTTAAGCAGGCGCAGTTATTGCGCATTGCGGCGGCGGACATTGCTGATGTGCTGCCCCTGATGAAAGTCAGCGATCACCTGACCTATCTGGCGGAAGCGATTATCAGTGCTGTGGTCAAGCAGGCCTGGTTACAGATGGTGGCTAAGTATGGTGAGCCGTCACACCTGGCTGAGCGTAACAGTACAGGTTTCGGTGTGATCGGCTACGGTAAGCTGGGGGGGCTGGAGCTGGGCTACGGTTCCGATCTGGATCTGGTCTTCCTGCATGACTGCCCGACAGAGGTGTACACCAATGGCGATAAAGCCATTGACGGTCGCCAGTTTTACCTGCGGCTGACGCAGAGAATCGTCCATCTGTTCTCTACCCGTACCTCATCCGGCGTACTGTATGAGGTTGATGTCCGTTTGCGTCCGTCTGGCGCATCCGGTTTGCTGGTCAGTCCGCTGGACGCCTTTGCGGCCTATCAGGCACAGGAAGCCTGGACCTGGGAGCATCAGGCACTGGTGCGTGCGCGTATAGTGTATGGCGATCCGGTGCTCAGGGCCGGTTTTGACAAGGTCAGAGCGGACATACTGTCGCGCCCGCGTGACGCCGAGGCGCTGCGCCAGGAGGTGATGGAGATGCGCGAGAAAATGCGCCAGCACCTCGGCACCAAAAAACCGGGGCAGTTTGGCCTGAAACAGGATCCCGGCGGCATTACGGACATTGAATTTATCACTCAGTATCTGGTGCTACGCCATTGCGCCGGCCAGCCGGCACTCACCCGCTGGTCGGACAATATTCGTTTGTTTGAAACCATGGCAGCCAAAGGGGTGCTGGAAGAGGAGCAGGCGATGGCGCTGATTCAGGCCTACTGCACGCTGCGTGATGACATTCACCGCCTGAATTTGCTCGGCCACGATGCCTATGTCGATGACAGCCAGTTTACGGCAGAGCGACACCTGGTGACGCAACTGTGGCAAACCATTTTTCGGCCTGAACCCAACACGGCACCCGAGTGTTAACCCGATGCCAGTGACATGCCCTGCCTGTATGCAGTACAGGCTTTTATGCTAATATTCCGCTGTTTTTACCGTTCCGGAGAGAAGAATGAAACTGACACTGCCTGATTATGACCAAGCCAGTGTGCTGGTTGTGGGTGATGTAATGCTGGATCGCTACTGGACTGGCCCGACTGGACGGATTTCACCGGAAGCGCCGGTACCCGTTGTGAAAGTGGACCAGATTGAAGAACGTCCCGGTGGTGCAGCCAACGTAGCCATGAACATTGCCGCCCTGGGCGGCCACGCTCGCCTGGTTGGCCTGACAGGTATTGATGATGCTGCGCGGGCGCTCAATGAAAAGTTGGCATCGCTCAAAGTGCGTTGTGATTTTGTCTCCCTGCCGGATTATCCCACCATCACTAAGCTGCGCGTGATGAGCCGCGGGCAGCAACTGATCCGCCTGGATTTTGAAGAAGGTTTCCACGATGTGGATGCCGACCTGATTCTGCCACGGCTGGAACAGGCGTTGCCGAACGTAAAGGCAATGATCCTGTCTGACTATGCCAAAGGGGCGCTGGAACATGTCCGCGCGATGATCGAACTGGGACGCCGCTTCGGTGTGGCAGTGCTGATCGACCCGAAAGGGACTGATTTCGAGCGTTATCGCGGCGCGACTATGCTGACTCCCAACCTGACTGAATTCGAAGCGGTTGCCGGTAAAGCGAAAACCGATGAAGAGTTGGTGGAAAAAGGGCTGGCGTTGATCGAGCAGTTTGATCTGGAGGCCTTGCTGGTCACGCGTAGCGAGCACGGCATGACCTTGCTGCAGAAAGGCCAGGAGCCGCTGCACATGCCTACACAGGCCAAAGAGGTGTACGATGTCACCGGTGCCGGCGATACAGTGATTTCGGTACTGGCGGCTTCGCTGTCGGCCGGTAAATCCCTGTCTGATGCCTGCAAGCTGGCCAATGCCGCCGCCGGCGTAGTGGTCGGTAAGCTGGGTACTTCAACCCTCTCGACCATTGAGCTGACCAATGCGGTGCACGGCAGCCAGGACAGTGGGTTTGGTGTCATGGCCGAAAGCCAGCTCAAACAAGCAGTACTGGCGGCCAAGGCCCGTGGCGAAAAAGTAGTGATGACCAATGGCTGCTTTGACATCCTGCATGCCGGGCACGTTGCTTATCTGAACGAGGCCGCCAAGCTGGGTGATCGCCTGATTGTGGCGGTGAACGCTGACAGTTCAGTGCGGGCTCTGAAAGGGGCAGGACGTCCGGTGAACCCTGAAGATCGTCGTATGGCCGTACTGGCCGGACTGTCTGCGGTAGACTGGGTCGTGCCGTTTAAAGAAGATACGCCTCAGCGCCTGATCAGTGAGATCCTGCCGGATCTGCTGGTGAAGGGCGGTGATTATAAACCTGAGCAAATTGCCGGCGGCCAGGAAGTGATTGCCAACGGCGGTGAAGTACGTGTACTGAACTTTGAAGACGGCTGTTCAACCACAGAAATTATCGAAGCGATTCGCGGCGGTAAAGGCTGATAGCCTGATCATCAAAACAAAAAAAGCGCCATTGCAGGCGCTTTTTTTGTTTCAGTATTGCAGTCTTTTTTGCGGTCTTATTTTTTGACCGGGATAAGACCTGTGTTGACATCCAGAATGTCCTGCTCATTGAGCGAGCCGACAGCCTGCTTGAGCTGCAGCTGGCTGATGATGTAATCGTAGCGGGCTGTGGCCAGCTGACGGTTGGCATCATACAAACGGCGGGTTGCGTCCAGAACGTCAACAATAGTACGGGTACCGACATCAAAACCGGCTTCGGTGGCTTCCAGTGCTGAACGGGCCGAGATCACCGACTGCTGGTAAGCTTTCAGAGCGCCGATCGAGGCGTTGATGTTGTTATAGAAAGCCCGCACATTTTTGACTACGCCGCGGTAGGTTTCTTCCAGGGTTTCACTAGAGGAGACGTAAGCGTATTGGGCTTGTTTCACTTCAGAGGTCACCCGGCCACCCGTGTAAACCGGCAGATTCAGGTTAATGCCTGCAGAAATGGTGCCTTCATCGCTGCTTTGGCCTTGCTGCATGTCGTTGTAGCTGTAGCCGGCATCAAAGCTCAGGGTTGGCAAATGTCCCGATTCAGCCAGTGCAATACGGTCGCGCGAGACGTCCTGGGCAATACGGGCACTCAGCAGTGTCAGGTTTTCGCTTTCTGCGTTTTCAAGCAAGGTACGAACTGTATTGTTCGGGCTGCTGGCGGAGAAGCGCTGGGTATCCAGGACAGACAGATTCTGATGTGCCTGACCTGTGATTTCACGCAGTTCTTCATAGCTGTTGGTCAGGGCGTTTTCTTTCAGAATTTCATCAGCCAGAACGCTGTCATACTGAGCCTGTGCATCGTGCACGTCAGTAATGGCAGACAAGCCGACTTCAAAGCGCTGTTTGGTCTGTTCCAGCTGACGGCCAACGGCCGCTTTTTCGGCACGAACGAACTCTAAATCGTCCATTGCACGCAATACTGAGAAGTAGGCGGTGGATACACGCAAAATCAGGTTTTGCTGCGCGACGGCATAGCTGGCATCGCTTTGACGGGCTTGTTTCTCGCTGATATCAAGGTTGACCCAGCTGGCGCGATTATACAGCGACTGGCTCAGGCTCAGGCCACCGGTAAATCCTTCATCATCATAGTCCAGGCGGGAGGCCTGCAATCCGGCAGTCAGATTGATTTGAGGCAATAGCGTACTGCGGGATGAATTAATCGCTTCGAAAGCGGTATCTTTATCAGCCGCGGCCCGTAGCAGCTGAGGGTCGTTCTGTTTGGCTTGTTCATAGATATCGGCAAGATCGTCAGCCATGGCAAATGGGCTGAGGCTACCCAGTGCTAAGCCTAGATAAAGCGGAAGCAATTTTTTCATGAATGCTTTTTCCTGGTCCTGACAAAATAATGTGCAATGTTCAGTTTACCTGATGATACCTTGCTTGAAACTGATCAATTGTGATTTTTTTGTGCAAATTTAACAAAAGAACATGCTGTTTATTGAAGGAAATTGCAATCTTTTTGTACAAGTGTCGCAACGGTAGTGGTTGATTTCCATCATTAGCCAGCAAAAATTTACTTGTAAGAAAGTAATATTGTACCAGTTTAACATTAGTCGCCAGATCACGGGTGTTCATTTTCGAGTCTGGTTAAATATTACTGCAACATTTATCAAAAAAGTTGAGCTCAGCCATTGCGTCATAATAGCGATGAATGGAAAAATGCCGTTTTGGTTTACTGTGACCCCGAGTGAGCCTGAGCGATAATCGTGAAAGGTCCATGACATGGAGATGACTGATGTCTGACTCGTCCAGAAATAATCCGGGAGCGCTCGGCGCGATGGATGTCGAAGTGGAGCATGAAGAAACGCGTTATCAGGGTTTCTTTAGCCTGAAGGCATTCCGTTTTCGCCATCGCTTGTTTGCCGGCGGCTGGAGCCAGACTCTGAGCCGGGAACTGCTGGACCGCGGCCATGCGGCGGCCCTGCTGCCGTACGATCCTGTGCGTGATCAGGTGGTACTGGTGGAACAGTTCCGAATTGGCGCCCTGGTGGGCGATTGCCAGCCCTGGCAACTGGAAATTGTGGCCGGGATCATTGAGCCGGGCGAAAACCCGGAAGAGGTGGTCAGCCGGGAAGCGGTGGAAGAAGCGGGCATCCAGGTAGATCAACTTGCCCATATCACTCGCTATTTGTCCAGCTCAGGCGGGTGCTCGGAAACCCTGAGCGTCTATGCCGGTTGTGTCGACAGCCGTCTGGCAGCCGGTATTCACGGGCTTGAAGACGAAGGTGAGGATATCAAGGTGCATGTGGTCAGCCGTGAAGAAGCGTATGATTGGGTGGTGTCTGGTAAAATAGAAAATGCAGCCAGCATCATTGCGCTACAATGGTTGCAATTACACTATCACCAACTGCAGGCCGATTGGGTTAAGGACGAGTTGTGAACAGAAGGTACACGGTCGATCTCGCGGGTATCATGCGTTTATATGAAACCAACTATGCGAAGTTGCTTCCATTACTGCCAAAAAGTGAAGCGGTAGGGGAGGAGTGTGCCTATCAGGTCGGCGGCCATGATTATAAGCTCAGGATATTGGAATCAACCCGCTACACCACGCTGATTCAGCTGCAAATGGAAACCGATGCAGGCTTGCCTGAATACCTGGTACCTACCTTTAAAGTGCGGCTTTATCATGACGCCAGGGTGGCAGAAGTGTGTTCTATTCAGCAGATTTCACGTTTGAAGCCAAGGTATGATTACCCCAATATGCGGATGCACCAAAAAGATGAAAAACATCAGGTTAATCGCTTTTTGGGAGATTGGCTGGCTTACTGCCTGAAGAACGGTCTCAGTAAGCAATCGGTTTATTAACGATTTCATTCAACAAGGTTTTGACGTTTTGCAGACCTATTCTCTGCCGCAGGATAATTCAGATAGTGTACTTTTGCTGCAACTGACCGACACCCATTTGTTTGCGGATGCCACAGGCAGCCTGCTGGGCGTAGCAACAAAAGACAGCTTTCATGCCGTACTCGACGAAGTGGCGGCCCAGTTACGCCCGTTTGATGCCATTATTGCAACGGGTGATATCTCGCAGGATCACACACCGGCCTCCTACCAGCGCTTTGCCGATGGGATCGGGCGCTGGGTGCAGCCCTGCTTCTGGCTGCCCGGCAATCACGACTATCAACCCAGCATGAAAAGCGTGCTGCCTTCACCGCAGATCAAAGCCTGTGATCAGGTGCTGGCCGGTGAGCGCTGGCAGGTGATCCTGCTCGACAGTCAGGTGGTGGGCGTACCGCACGGTGAATTAAGTCAGGCGCAGCTTCAGATGCTGGATCAGGCTCTGGCCGCTCACCCGGACCGCCATGCGCTGGTGCTGCTGCATCATCATCCACTGGCAGCCGGCAGCCGCTGGCTGGATCAGCATCAGCTGAAAAATCATCAGGCTTTTTGGCAGGTGGTCTCTGAGTATCCTCAGGTGAAAGCCGTGTTATGCGGACATATTCACCAGGAACTGGATGTGCTGCATCAGGGGGTTCGGGTGCTGGCCACGCCATCGACCTGTATCCAGTTTAAACCTGACTCCAACGATTTTGCTCTGGATCAGTCTAACCCCGGATGGCGCTGGCTGAGCCTGCAAGCGAACGGCGAGATTGATACCAAAGTCGAGCGGGTGCGCCAGCGCAGTTTCTCGCCGCAGTTTGACGCCGCAGGTTACTGATGGAATCTTTACTGCTTTATCTGCACGGTTTCAACAGCTCGCCGCAATCGATGAAAGCCCGGCTGATGGCACAATACTGCCGGGCGAGCCGGCCTGATATCCGGCTCGAGATCCCACAATTACCCTCTTACCCGAGCCAGGCGGCGCACGCTATTGATACATTAGTGACTGAGTTAAAGCCGACATATCGCATTGGCCTGGTGGGCAGTTCGCTGGGCGGCTATCTGGCCACCTGGCTGAGCCAGCGGCATCACTTGCCTGCTGTGCTGGTTAACCCGGCCGTGAAGCCTTTTGAGCTGCTGGCAGATTATCTGGGTGAGCAGGTAAACCCGTATACGCAAGAAAAGTACGCCTTGTCGCCGGTTCACATGGATGAGCTGAAGCTGCTGGAGATGCCTGAGCTGAATCAGCCGGATTTACTGTGGTTGTTGCAGCAGGAAGGTGATGAGGTGCTGGACTACCGTCAGGCGGTGGAAAAGTATGCAGCCTGTCGTCAGACGGTAGAACCGAACGGCGATCACAGTTTCATTGGATTTAATCGTTATCCCGCCGATATTGTCCGCTTTTTAGGTTTATAACTGTTTCGCAGCGTGCTTTTTGGCACGGCATTGTTTATTGACTCGTATTAGCCTCAGCTTGACATCAAGGCTGAGGTTACTGACTATTGTGGCAACATTTTCTCGTAACTTTCCGAATCTATGACAGACCAAAGCTATAACGCTGGAGCCATTGAGGTTCTGAACGGCCTAGAGCCGGTTCGACGTCGCCCTGGCATGTATACCGACACGGCGCGGCCAAACCACCTGGGTCAGGAAGTCATCGACAACAGTGTCGATGAAGCCCTGGCTGGCCATGCCAGGAAAGTCGAAGTGATCCTGCACGATGATCAATCGCTTGAGGTGATTGATGACGGTCGGGGTATGCCTGTGGATATTCACCCGGAAGAAGGGGTATCCGGGGTCGAGCTGATCCTGTGTAAACTCCACGCAGGCGGCAAATTCTCTAACAAAAACTACCAGTTCTCAGGCGGCTTGCACGGGGTCGGTATCTCTGTGGTGAACGCCCTGTCTAAGCGCGTCGAAGTCACGGTCAAACGTGACGGACAGGTGTATCAGATTGCGTTTGAAAACGGCGATAAAGTCAGTGAACTCGAAGTCATTGATACCTGCGGCCGTCGCGCCAAGGGGACGCGTGTTCATTTCTGGCCGGATGGTAAGTATTTCGACAGCCCGAAGTTTTCAGTCAGCCGCCTGAAAAGCGTGCTGAAAGCCAAGGCGGTACTGTGCCCTGGCCTGGAAATTGTCTTCACCGACAAATTAGCCAACGAAACCCTGCGCTGGTGCTACGAAGATGGCCTGAAAGATTACCTGTTTGAAGGGGTCAAGGGCTATACCCTGCTGCCGGAACCCCCCTTTACCGGGGTCTTTAGCGGACAGACCGAAGCGGCCGACTGGGCCGTGGTCTGGTTGCCGGAAGGCGGTGAGTTAATCACTGAAAGCTATGTGAACCTGATCCCAACGGCGCAGGGCGGCACGCATGTTAACGGCCTGCGTCAGGGCTTGCTGGATGCGATGCGGGAATTTTGTGAATTCCGTAACCTGCTGCCGCGCGGGGTGAAACTGACGGCTGAGGATATCTGGGAGCGCTGTGCCTATGTGCTGTCGGTGAAAATGCAGGATCCGCAGTTTGCCGGTCAGACCAAAGAACGCCTGTCATCCCGTCAGTGTGCGGCCTTTGTCTCGGGCGTGGTCAAAGATGCGTTCAGCCTGTGGCTCAATGAGCGCCCGCAAATTGCCGAACAGCTGGCGGAATTGTGTATTGCCAATGCCCATCGCCGGATGCGTGCCAGCAAGAAAGTGGTGCGTAAGAAAATCACCAGCGGACCGGCATTACCGGGCAAACTGGCCGACTGTTCGATGCAGGATCTGAATAAAACCGAACTTTTCCTGGTGGAAGGTGACTCAGCAGGCGGTTCCGCCAAACAGGCTCGTGATCGTGTGTTTCAGGCGATCATGCCGTTGCGCGGTAAGATTTTGAACACCTGGGAAGTGTCGGCGGATCAGGTACTGGCCTCACAGGAAGTCCATGATATTTCAGTGGCGCTGGGGATTGACCCGGACAGTGATGATCTGAGCGGCCTGCGCTACGGTAAGATTTGTGTGCTGGCCGATGCCGACTCGGATGGTCTGCATATCGCCACCTTGTTATGTGCGCTGTTCATGAAGCATTTTGAAGCCTTGGTACGAGCCGGTCATGTGTACATCGCCATGCCGCCTTTGTACCGTATCGATCTGGGGAAAGAAGTGTATTACGCCCTGGACGAGGCGGAGAAAGAAGGCATTCTCGATCGCCTCAGCGGCAAACGCGGCAAAGTGAATGTGCAGCGCTTTAAAGGTCTGGGTGAGATGAACCCCTTACAGCTGCGTGAAACCACTATGGATCCCAATACGCGCCGTTTGGTGCAACTGACAGTGGATGATGACGAGCAGACTATCCTGATGATGGATATGTTGCTGGGTAAAAAACGCGCTGAAGACCGCCGTAGCTGGCTGCAGAGTAAGGGTGATCTGGCCGACGTGGAAGTCTGAGCCTCGCCAATTGATGATTTCCGCCTGCCGGTCAGACCGGCAGGTATCAGGACAACACGGATTTAGCCACCATGACTGATGTCTCAATGGAAGGTATCGAGCAGCTGCCGCTGCGCAAGTTTACTGAAGATGCCTATCTGAATTACTCCATGTACGTAATCATGGACCGGGCCCTGCCGTTTATCGGCGATGGCCTGAAACCGGTACAACGCCGGATTATTTACGCTATGTCAGAGCTGGGCCTGAGCGCCACAGCCAAATACAAGAAATCGGCCCGTACTGTCGGTGACGTTCTGGGTAAATACCACCCGCACGGCGACTCGGCCTGCTACGAAGCCATGGTACTGATGGCGCAGCCCTTCTCATACCGTTACCCGCTGGTGGACGGTCAGGGGAACTGGGGTGCCCCGGATGATCCGAAATCGTTCGCCGCGATGCGTTATACCGAATCGCGTCTGTCCCGTTTCTCTGAAATCCTGCTGAGCGAGCTGGGTCAGGGCACGGTGGAGTGGGGACTGAACTTCGACGGCACCATGAAAGAGCCGACTATGCTGCCAGCCCGGCTGCCGCATATTTTACTCAATGGGGTGACAGGTATTGCCGTGGGTATGGCGACCGATATTCCGCCGCATAACGCTCGTGAAGTGGCCAATGCCGTGGTGCATCTGATTGAGCATCCGCAGGCGGATCTGGATGCCCTGATGGAATTCGTCAAAGGCCCGGATTACCCGACGGAAGCGGAAATCACCTCTTCGAGCGAGGATCTGAAAAGAATTTACCGTACCGGTAAAGGCAGCGTGAAGATGCGGGCTGTGTGGTCGAAGGACAACGGCGAAATCATTATCACTGCACTGCCGCATCAGGTATCCGGCTCTAAGTTGCTGGAGCAGATTGCCGGCATGATGCGCGCCAAGAAGCTGCCGCTGGTGGAAGACTTGCGTGACGAGTCGGATCACGAGAACCCGACCCGCATTGTCATCGTTCCGCGTTCAAACCGGGTCGACGCCGAGCAGCTGATGGAGCACCTCTTTGCCTCGACCGATCTGGAAAAGAGCTTCCGGGTGAACCTCAACATGCTGGGGCTGGATGGCCGTCCTCAGGTGAAAGGCCTGGTGACCATCTTGTCAGAATGGCTGGTCTTCCGCCGCGAAACCGTGCGCCGCCGTTTGCAGCACCGTCTGGATAAAGTGCTGGCGCGCCTGCACATTCTTGAAGGTTTACTGGCGGCTTATCTCAATATCGACGAAGTGATTGAGATTATCCGCACGGAAGACGATCCGAAAGCTGAGCTGATCAGCCGCTTCGGGCTGAGTGCGACGCAGGCTGAAGCCATTCTTGAGATCAAATTACGCCAGTTAGCCAAGCTGGAAGAGATCAAGATCCGCGGCGAGCAGGATGAGCTGAGCAAAGAGCGTGAGAAGCTGGAACAGCTGCTGGGCTCTGAGCGACGCATGAACACTTTGCTGAAGAAAGAAATTCTGGCCGATGCCGAGACATACGGTGATGATCGCCGTTCGCCGCTGGTTGAGCGTGCGGAAGCCAAGGCGATGACTGAACGTGATTTGCTGCCAAGCGAAGCTATCACTGTGGTGCTGTCCGACAAAGGCTGGATCCGCCACGCCAAAGGGCACGAGGTGGATCCGAGCAGCCTGAACTTTAAGTCTGGCGACAGTTACCTGAGCCATGCCCGCGGTAAGAGTAACCAGCCTGCGATCTTTATTGGCAGCGATGGCCGCAGCTATGCGCTGGAATCCCATACACTGCCCTCGGCGCGGAGTCAGGGCGAACCTGTGACCGGTCGTCTCAATATTACGGCCGGCAGCAGCGTGCGTCAGGTGCTGATGTCCGAAGAAGAGCAATACTGGCTGATGGCCTCTGATGCCGGTTATGGCTTTGTCTGCAAGGCCAGCGATATGATCTCCAAGAACCGCAATGGTAAGGCCTTGCTGTCCGTTCCGGCGGAATGTGAGGTGATGCCGCCCCAGCCGATCTCGGATCTGAGCAAAGATCAGGTGCTGGCGATTACCAATGAAGGCCGCATGCTGATCTTCCCGATCCAGGATCTGCCGCAACTGGGTAAAGGCAAGGGCAACAAGATTATCAACATTCCGTCGGCCAGAGCCAAAGCCAGGGAAGAGTTTCTGTCTCACTTACTGGTCTTACCGGCAGGCAGCGAGCTGACCCTGTATGCAGGTAAACGTAAGCTGGGCCTGAAAGTGTCGGATCTTGAGAATTTCTATGGTGAGCGTGGCAGAAGAGGCGCTATGCTGCCTCGCGGTCTGCAGCGGGTCACCAGTTATGAAATTGCGTATCCGGATCAGAATGAAGACAGCTGATTGCCATTCGCCGTCAGCGCATCAGACTCAATAAGCCTCGTTCAGAGGCTTATTTTATTTGCGCTTTAGCGAACGGAAATGGCGTCAGGATCAAACAAAAAAGCCGTGATAAGGGTGTAATTTCCCTTTGACTGAGTATACTAGCGCACGCTTGTACGCTGAGGAGAATCTGATGATTGCTGTATTACGACTGTTGGCACTTACGCTGTTTGCCATCGTCATGTTTGTGTTTGGCTGTGGTTACTGCCTGTTAAGCCCGCGTAACCCGAAACACGTCCACACTATTGCGCTGTATTTCGCGAAAATGGCCCGCTTTCTGGGCATTAAACTGGAATTACGGGTTGCGGACGCCGCGCGGGAAGTCGGTCCGAGCGTACATATAGGCAACCATCAGAATAACTATGATTTGTTTACGATTTCAGGCGCCGTGCTGCCACGCACTGTGACTGTCGGTAAAAAAAGCCTGCTGTGGATGCCGTTATTTGGTCAGTTATACTGGCTGACAGGCAACATTCTGATAGATCGCGCCAATCGCAGTAAAGCGATGGGGACTATCGGTCAGGTGGTGGCTAAAATTAAAGAGCGCAAGGTCTCGGTATGGATGTTCCCGGAAGGTACCCGCTCTCGTGGCCGGGGTCTGTTGCCTTTTAAAACCGGTGCTTTTCATGCCGCCATCGGGGCCGGTGTGCCTGTGGTGCCTATTGTGTGCAGCTCTACCGACAAGGTGAAGTTTAACCGCTGGAATAACGGCGTGGTGATTGTGGAAGTGATGCCGCCTGTCTCAACGGAAGGCATGACCAAAGAAGATGTCCGCGAGCTGTCAGAACACTGTCGCAATCTGATGGCAGCTAAGCTGGATGATCTGAACGCCGAAGCGCAGGCCCGTTCAGCAAAATAACCGTTTTGGGTTGCGTCGAATTTTCAGGAAGGCAGGCCGTTAGGGCCTGTCTTTGTTTTCAGGGCAGTATGACCTTTTAGCCGTCAGAGAGAGGTGAGTGATGAGCCGGGAATACGTGATATTGGTGAATCAGGCCGGTGAGCACCTCGGCCTGGCGGAAAAAATGCAGGCTCACCGTGACGGCAGGCTGCATCTGGCGTTTTCCGTCCTGCTGTACCGCCAGACGGCGTCAGGCAGGGAATATCTGCTGCAACAGCGGGCGTTAGGTAAGTATCACAGCGGTGGTTTATGGACCAATACCTGCTGCTCGCATCCGCGCGACGGTGAGAGTCTGCAGCAGGCGGCAATACGCCGGCTGGGCGAGGAAATGGGGATAGCCGAGGTGGCGCAGTTTGAACAGGTCGCCCGCTTCATTTACCGGGCTGAACTGGATAATGATCTGACAGAGCATGAACTGGATTATGTTCTGGTGGCGGAAACTTCAGATCTGCACATAGTACCTAACCCCGAGGAGGTGATGGCCTATCGCTGGTGGCCGCAAGCGGAGTTAACGGCTTGTCTGAACCGCCAACCGCAGCAGTTCACGGCCTGGTTCAGTCAGGTGTATCACAAGGTGCTGGCAGCACTTAAATAACAAAAAGACGGGCTAACCCGTCTTTATTGGTACTGTGCACTATGCCGGTAAGCCTCAGGCTTTGCGGACCGCAATGGCTTCAATTTCGATTTTGACATCTTTTGGCAGGCGAGCGACTTCCACACAAGAGCGTGCCGGGTAGGAGGCGTGGTTTTCATCAAAGAAATTGCCGTACACTTCATTGACTGTGCCAAAATCGTTCAGATCTTTCACAAATACCGTCATTTTCACGATATCCGCCACTTTCAGCCCTGAAGATTCGACGACCGCTTTGACATTCTCCAGCGACTGGCGAGCCTGAGCGGCGATATCTTCCGGCACTTCTCCCGTGACCGGGTTGACCGGGATCTGGCCCGAGGTCAGAACCATGTTACCGAGATCAACACCCTGAACGTATGGGCCGATAGCGGCAGGTGCTTTGTCTGTGTGCAGTACTTGAGTCATGTTTGATCCTTTTTGGCTTCAACAGAAATGCTTATGGCCTCTAGTGTGCAATGCCTTGACGAACAGGTCAAAAGGTTTGCTAGCGGAACGTGGGATCATTGCTCAGGTTTTGGATGACCTCGGCCGGCGAACGGCTGGTTTCGGGTTTTTCTTCCTGATAGATAGTGGTTGCACTGTGCTGCAGGGCAACATTATTACTGTTTTCATCCGGCGGCGGGAACGAGCCGGACACTGGCGTTGCATAGCTGGTGAGCGGGGAGGCTGCCGCCGCATTGTGAGGGGCGACAAGCGGTGTCAGGCCGTTGCTGCTGTGACTCTGGTTATCGGGCAGACCCAGAGAGTCGGGCACGTCTGTGCTGCGGTTGAGGCGATTGACATAAGGCGAGACCTGAGCGCTGGCCAGCGCCGGGCTGGCTGACACAGGGCGTATGCCCAGCTCCTGCAGCCAGTCAAAAATCAGCGTGGCAGGGACAAACTGGCTGTATCGCGCGGCCGGGCGCAGGTTGGCGAGATCTTCCGGGTTATCGACAATGGCGACCGTAATCCCGACAATTTCCCCGGCGTCATTGAACACAGGGCCGCCGCTCATCCCTGACATGACCGGCGCATCACTCAGTGAATACAGGCAATTGTTATTGGTGTCTATAACATCCTGCAGGTACTTGCCTTTCCCTTCAATGCTGGTTCCGAGCAGAGAGTGGCCCTGATGAACCACGGGCTGATCCGGAAAAATTAACCCCCAGGTCGGTACCTGAGCAGAATCGGTGCGGATCAATGCCAGATCGCACAGCGGGTGATAAATCACATCCCGGTTCCAGGAATAACGTGCCACATGCTTGGCCGTCACCTGCAAATGTGGGGTGACAGGCACGGCTGAGCCAAATCCGCCCAGCAAAATGGGCACGCCGATCACAACCTGCTGGTTGGCCAGATGTTTCGGTGCATCAAAGACGTCCCCGTTTGTCGTCACGCAACCGGACAGGATCAAGCCGGCCAGGATGGCAGGCCGGACGGGGACAAAAGGCCAGAGATAACGATGACAAAACTGCGCACAGATATTCATGCTATGTTCTCGTTGTTGGTCACACTTTCTTTTACAGAACGGGTCGATATCCGTTCGGTACGGATTTTGACATTAAGCGGCACTCTGGCTGTCAAAGAGGCCAAAAGTGGCACTTTTCCTGAGTCTAGAGACGGGGTGCGTGAAAGTATGTTGTCGAACTGAGAATGGCGGAACGGAGGCCGTAAAAGGGGAAAAAACGTGAAAGCCGGCTCAGGGCTGAGTCGGCTTTCTTATTTTTGTCACAAGCGGTTTTTCAGGCATGAATGCCGGAAAATCAGTGGTAATCGGTCACGATGTCGCGCGCGAATACTTTTTCACAGTACTTGCACTTCAGGCGGACTTCATCATGTTTGGTCACCACTTTAAAGCTGCTGTCCACCGGCTCATTGTGAGTAATGCAGTTTGAATTCGGGCACTTAAAGACGGCGTTGATCTGTGACGGCAGCGACAGGGTCAGCTTCTTCACTACTTTATAGTCTTCTATCTGGTTCACTGTCGCCTTGGGGGCGTAGAGCGCCAGCTGGTTAGCCAGCTCCTCATTGAGGAACACATTTTCGATTTTGATCAAATCTTTGGTGCCCTGTACCGAGGAAGGCAGATTGAGGCCAATCGTGACTTTTTCTTCGGCCTGATGCAGTTGGAATAAACGCAGCACTTTAATCCCGACATTGGCAGGGATGTGGTCAATGACAGTACCGTTCTTAATGGCTTCAACCTGAAGTTGGGACTCTTTTGTCATGTGATATTCTCCTGCTTAAATGTCTTGATTGAGGACCAGTGCCAGCAGTGCCTGCCGGGCATAGACGCCATTTTCCGCCTGCTGGAAATAATAGGCATGCGGGGTTTTATCGACATCCGTGGTGATTTCATCCACCCGTGGCAGCGGGTGCAGTACTTTGAGGTTCTCCCGGGCATGGGCCAGCATGTCAGCACTCAGGATATAAGCCGCTTTCATGTGCGCATATTCGGATTCATCAAAGCGCTCTTTTTGCACCCGGGTCATATACAGGACGTCCAGCTCGGGGATCACTTCTTCCATCTGGGTGTGCAGGCTGTACGCAATACCGGCCTCATCCAGCTCTTCGCAGATGTAATCGGGCATCGCCAGCGCTTCCGGGGCGATGAAATAAAAACGGATGTTGTTGAACTTCGACAGCGCCTGCGTCAGTGAGTGCACCGTCCGGCCGTATTTCAGATCGCCGACAAAGGCAACATTGAGATTGTCCAGGCGGCCCTGGGTTTCGGCGATACTGAACAAATCCAGCAGGGTTTGGGTCGGGTGCTGATTGGCACCGTCACCGGCATTGATCACCGGCACTTTGCCAGAGAATTCTGACGCCAGACGGGCGGCCCCTTCTTGCGGGTGGCGCATCACGAACGCATCCACGTAAGAGGTAATGACCTGAACCGAGTCGATCAGGGTTTCGCCTTTTTTCGCCAGTGAGGTATTACCGCCATTATCGAAACCAATCACGCTGCCGCCTAAACGCTGAATCGCCGTTTCAAACGAAAGGCGGGTGCGGGTAGATGGCTCGAAGAAACAGCTGGCAATCACTTTGTGCTTGAGCAGTTCAGGATTCGGCTGTTTCTTCAGCTGGGCCGCGGTGTCAACGATCAGCTCGAGTTCGCTGCGGCTAAGCTCGGGGATGGAAATAATGTGCTTATGATATAGCGAATTCGCCATGGCGCTTTTCCCTCTTTTAGTCTGGAACGGGTGGCTTTGGGTCTGTCTTGGCTATCGTACAGGCAAAAAAAAGCCCCCTGAGATCAGGAGGCTTTCGGATGACGATCCGGAGTAACAAAAACGGCACGGCACACCGTTAACCGGCGGCGTCGCTGCACAACTGTGATCGCAGATTGGGCCATTTTTGGTACTCGCTAGACAAATTGCGGAGGATTATACCGCCATTTCTCTATGGCGCAAGCGTTTGCCTGCACCGAATCTGACCCTGACGGCTACGCATATGTCAGTGCTATTGACCTAAAGTCGCGACCATCACGGCTTTAATGGTGTGCATTCGGTTTTCGGCCTGATCGAAGACGATAGAGTGGGCTGACTCGAAGACTTCTTCGGTCACTTCCAGGCCAGACAGACCATACTTTTCGGCCACCTCTTTACCTACAGTGGTTTCATCGTTGTGAAACGCTGGCAGGCAGTGCATAAATTTCACATTGGGATTGCCGGTTGCCTTGAGTGTCGACGCGTTAACCTGGTACGGCAGCATGGTTTTGACCCGCTCGTCCCAGGCCGACTGTGCTTCACCCATTGAAACCCAGACGTCGGTATACAGATAATCACAGCCTTGCACGCCTTCCTGCACCGACTCGGTCAGGGTAATGCGGGCGCCTGTCTCCGCAGCAATCGCCAGACACTGGGTGACCAGACCCTCTTCTGGCCAGTAGTCTTTTGGGGCAACCAGCCGGATGTCCATTCCCATCTTGGCCGCACCGACCATCAGGGAATTACCCATGTTGTTACGGGCATCACCCAGATAGGCAAATGTTATGTCCTGTAACTGCTTGCCCGGGCTGTGTTCCTGCATGGTCAGAAAATCGGCCAGAATCTGAGTGGGATGGAATTCATCGGTCAGACCGTTCCAGACCGGCACACCGGCATATTGTCCCAGCTCTTCAACCACAGACTGACCGAAACCCCGGTACTGGATACCGTCGTACATACGGCCAAGCACACGCGCCGTGTCTTTCATGGATTCTTTGTGGCCGATCTGGCTGCCGGACGGGCCGAGATAAGACACACGGGCACCCTGATCAAAGGCTGCGACTTCAAAAGCGCAGCGGGTACGGGTTGAGGACTTTTCGAAAATCAGGGCAATGTTCTTACCGCTCAGGCGCGGCTGTTCATAACCGCCGTATTTGGCTTTTTTCAGTTCTGCGGAAAGCGACAACAGGTGCCCGATTTCGCGTGGGGTGAAATCCAGCAGCTTGAGAAAATTCCGGTTGCGCAGATTAAATGCCATATCTCGTCCTCGTGTTCATGACTTCAGCGAACACTGATCGCTGCGTTATGTATGAAAATTGATGTTTTATGAATAATTACCCATAAAATATGAAATTATATATACCTGTGTCAATCGCAAAGCCGTAAGTAAATGCGGGAAAAATCGCCTGTTGCATCAGAAAGGCGATAGTGCAACTTTCGCTGAACAGAGAATGGGGCGGGAAATCACGACAGAGGATGGAAATTCGCGGGGATCCGTGCCATATTGGCGGCCAATTTCATACATACTAGTGTGGCTGGTGCCCCTATTTGGAGAGACCTTATGTCTTACGCAGAATTGATTGAAGAGCAGAAGGAAGAGACTCGCGAGATCATTGAGTCCCTGCTGGAAGATGGCAGTGATCCGGATGCGCTGTATTCGATTGAACACCATTTTTCTGCTGATACATTTGCTCAGCTGGAAGGCGCCGCTGCTGAAGCCTTCAAGATGGGCTTTGAAGTGATGGATGCCGAAGAGCTGGAGCTGGATGAAGAAGACGGTGGCGGTACAGTCGTTTGCTTCGATGCAGTGATGGAGTCGGCCCTGGACGCCGAGCTGATCGATGAGCAGGTACTCAGGCTGGTAGAGCTGGCGCAGAAGTACAATATCGATTACGACGGCTGGGGAACGTACTTTGAGTCTGGTGAAGACGACGAAGAGTAATTCCATTCAGTGCTGAGGAAAAAGCTGGCTTGCCAGCTTTTTTCTTATCTGTCAGTTGCTAAACCGCGGATGCTCAGAACCACTTCACCATCCGGATCTCACAGGCGTCGTGGCCTGTGTTGCCCATAGGTTCTTTGGTGTGTTCAAAACCTAACGATGCATACAGCGCAATGGCTTCTGTCAGATTGGCGGTGGTTTCCAGATAGCAGGCCCGGTAGCCCTGTTCACGGGCAAATTGCAGCGCCTTGACCGCGAGCTTACGCGCCAGACCCAAACCGCGTAACTCAGGCAGGAAATACATTTTCTGCAGCTCGCAGATATTTTCTTCGCCTGCCAGCCTGGCGATACCGCCGCCTCCGAGCACCCGGTGACGGTGTTCAATAACCCAGTAAGCGTGCCCTTCAGGCTGGTAAACCTCACTCATGCTGTCTAAGGTGGGATCGGCCACGCCATAGCCCTTGTCTGCTGTCAGTCCGTATTCCGCAGAGACTTTTCGGATCACGGCCGCAATCGACGCATTGTCCAATGGCGTCAGCGGACGAATCTCGTAGTTTTGCTGTCTGCCCGCCATCACCATGGCTTTGCGGTACCGCTCCAGACTCTTGCCCAGCTGTTCGATTTCATCTGCGTCCATTTGCGCCAGAAAACCGTCGACCTGCTGATTCAGTCTCTGGTGCAGTTCAGCCAGTCTGGACTGGCCTGCCGCGGTAAGGCTGGCAATCTGGCTGCGTTTATCATCAGGATGCGGATGGCTGACGATCAGCCCGCTGTTGCTCAGCACCGCCAGTGTGCGGCTGGCGTTGGATTTATCCACATTGAGCAGGGCGGCCATCTCGTTGACTGTGCAGGGATTCGCGTCCAGTTCAATCAGGGCATGGGCCTGAACCGGGGTGAGATCCATGTTGCCGCACTGGCTGTCGAGCATGCCGAGCTGGCGCACAAGCTGACGGGATAACTGACGAAGTGTCTGGGCATCCATGTTGATGTGTCCATATTGTTGTGGTTTGCAACTAAATGTAATTGCGAATCACAACTATGTCAACAGGGAACAAGTTAATGGATGAGCGAGTGATGCGGGCAGGATGAGAAAGCGGCTTTTTGCCGGCTTTGTTCTTTTCGTTGCCAGACCGTTTCATGCGCCAGATAAGCCAGCGTATTGATTGACGGTTCGATCAGTGCCATCACGCCACCGACCATCCAGCTGCCACTCAGCAAGTACGCCACACTGAAGGCCACACTGAAGTGGATCACCGCAAAACTCAGGGTTTTATTGGCAGGTTTGCCAAAGCGGGACTGTTTCAGCACCGGCCATTGCCAGGCTTTCTCGTGAAAATAAAAAGCCACTGTATTGACCATAGGCTCAATCATGGCGATCAGGCTGCCCAGGATCACATCACCCGTCAGCAAATAGGCAATGCTGAAGGCAACAGTAAAGTGAATGGCAGCAAAGCTGAGTGTCTTTTTCATAGTCAAACCCTCTGTAGATGTTCTCAGTATGGGGGCTACCATTCAATCAGTAAAAGCGTTTGATTCTATCCAATCAATAGTTAGATTCTATGGCTTGATATAAATAAACATGAATAATGACTTATCGTCGCTTTATGATTGAGAGTGCTGTTTCTGAACTCAACGGCGAGCAACAACTTTATGCTGTCAGTTGCATTTGTTTGATTTATATTGAAGCACCACTTTTTCCAGCGATGGGCTGGTTTTTTCACATTTTTTGCGAAGACTTAGGATAAAACAATGGAAAACAAGGTTAGGTTTCACGGTCAGGGAGGCGAATTTTTCGGTATCTGGATCGTGAATATTCTGCTCTCTGTCATCACTCTTGGGATTTATTCTGCCTGGGCGAAAGTCCGCACCAAGAAATATTTTTACGGGAACACTGAGCTGGCCGGGGATCGGTTTGATTATCATGCGACCCCGAAGCAGATCCTGATTGGCCGTGTTATTGCCTCTGCCTGTGTACTGGTGTGGTTTACGGCCAGCAATTTTATGCCGCTTTTTGCCCTTGTGCTGATGCTGGCTTTTTTTGGCGTTTATCCATTGCTAGCCCGCAATAATGCCCGTTTTGATGCCCGCATGAGCAGCTACCGCAATGTACGTTTCAACTTTAACGGCTCGGTGAAAGGGGCATATTGGGCCATGATGGGATGTGGTTTGGTTTCCATGATCCCGCTGGTGATCCTGTTTGCGATCACTGCCATGGTGTTTGATAAATCTATGTTAGTCGGCGGGCTGTTTGCGTTGCTTTCGGTCGCGGTATACCTGTATGTCTTTGCCAATGTTACGGCCACGATCACCCGCTATTTTGCCAATGGCTACCAGTATGGTGATCGTCAGTTCAGCGCCGAGATAGGCACAGGTTTTTTTGTGAAAACCACTGTGCTGGCGGCTTTGCTCGGGTTGGGGCTGTTTGTGGCACTGATTGGCTTGTTTGTGCTGGTGGCAGGTGCGGGGGCGGTGTCATCCATTGCCAGCGGGCAGTTTGCAAATCTGCAGGGCGGGGCACTCTGGCCTTTCCTGGCAATATTTATCGTTTACACAGGTATGCTGCTGGTGATGGTTGCCGTATCGGCATTTGTCAAAGCCCGCACCCGCAATTACACCTTTGCTCAGCTGAAAGCAGCCGGTGAGCCAGAGTATGGCTTTTCCTCTTCGCTGCGAACCCCGGCGTTTGTCTGGCTGATTGTGTCGAATATCCTGATGCAACTGCTGACACTGGGACTGGCACGCCCCTGGGCCATGGTGCGTACCCAGCGTTATCTGGCCGATAATACGGCTGTGATCGGTGATTTGTCTCTGCTTAACGTGACGGGTGAAGCCTTCGATGACGGTGCGGCCATTGCCGACGAAGTGGCTCAGGCCTTTGATGTCGGAGTAGGCATTGGATGATCATCAAAGGCTTCTGCCACCCGCCGCTCAGTTCTGAGCGGCGGGAAGCTGAGCTGGACTGCACTCAGACAGGTCAGGTGACATTGCGCTGCGGCGAGCATGTTGTCATGACTTCCGTGGCAGAGTTGCAGATCTCGCCGCCTTTGGGCGCCTTGCCCGCCAGCATTGATTTTGCTGATGGCTGGCAGTTTAAAGCGGCTCAGGATCATGAGCTGGCTGAGTGGGTTCGCCTCAACACGGTTCAGCCGCAGCGCTGGGTACATCGGCTGGAGCGAAACTGGCTGGCAATCGTGGCCAGCGCTGCACTGGTCGCCGTATTGTGTCTGGGCGCTTATCGTTACGGTATTCCGGCCGCCGGTCATATGCTCACCCGTTTACTGCCGCAAGCTGTGCCTGTTTATCTGGGTGAGCATGTTCTGGAAACGCTGGATGATCACATGCTGTCACCTTCCCAGCTCAATGCTCAGGAGCAGTGGCAGATCCAGGACAGATTTGCTTTATTGCAGGACAACCTGCCGCCGTTGCCTTTTGAGCTGAACATCGTGTTTCGGACCTGGCCCCATGGCCCGAATGCCTTTGCCCTGAGCGATGGTACTGTGGTCGTGCTGGACTCACTGGTGGAAATGGCCACCACACCCGCCGAGTTGGACAGTATTTTGTTGCATGAGGTCGGGCATGTGTATCATCAGCATGTGATGGAATCTGTAGTGCAATCGGCGCTGATTTCTGTGGCCACCGCACTGATAGTCGGCGACAGCTCTGGGATGGCGGATATGCTGACCAGCACGGGGGTATTCGTTGCCTCCAGCGGCTACTCGCGGGATGCCGAGCGCGAAGCGGATCAGTTTGCGGCCGAGCAGATGTTGAAAAACTATGGCACCACAGAACCGATGGCCGCCATGTTTAACCGTTTTATGGAACACTATGGCGACAGCGAGTTACCAGAATGGCTGCAAAGTCACCCCGAACTGGAGCAACGGATTCAGGCCTTGAAATAGTATCCATCCGATTCAGGCCGGAGATTCGGCTTAAAATTGTGGCATAAAAAAGCGACCGAACTCGGTCGCTTTTTTTGTCTGAGTAAACCGAAACTGCTTACAGCGCTGCGATGGTCGCTTTGTGTCCAGATAAGAACGCAAAACTCAATCAGGTGCATCAATCAGATATTGCAATGCATTGTATATGCAAGGTATCTTTCGCCTCCGGAATATTAATAAATCAGTAGCATATTTAAATACCAAGCCTTTCTCCTGATAACGCAGGGGAAGTGCTGACTATCCTGTTGCTGAATAAGGGTTTATCACTGTGCTTTCTTATCGGATTGCGTCATAAAACGGAAATGGCGATGCTGACATATTCAAACATCAAACAAATAGTGTTACTTGCAAGTGTGATATTTCTCACTGCCTGTAACGGCGGAGGCAGTGACAGTGGTGATAAAAAATCGGATAAACCGCCGGTTGAAGATACATCAACCAGGGTAAGCGGGCAGGTATTTAAAGGGCCGGTTGCGTACGCGACCGTCACCGCGTTTGATGCCGATGGCAAAGAATTGGCAAGTACGGTGACCGATAATCAAGGTTTTTACACCCTGTCGCTGGACGCGTCTTATCGTGGGGTTGTGCAGATTGATGCGACCGGCGGGGACTACATTAACGAAGCAACGGGCATGCGAACGCCTCTGACCGACTCACTCCGTTCAGTGAAAGTACTGACAGAAAAAGATTCTGTCATGAATGTGACGTTACTGACGGAAATGGCCGTGCGCGAGCTGCCTTTTTTAGTGCCTGAGCTTGTCGCAGCAGCAAACCGCAAGGTGGCGAAAGCCATGCAGTTAGATCTGGATATTGTCAGCGAAGCGCCAGTTGATCTGCTGGATGAAGCGAACGTGGGCGAAACGGGCGCAAGAGTCGACTATGCGCTGGTCATCGCCGGGATGACGAAAGCCGCCGAAGCGGAGGAAATGAAACTCAGTCACATGATGTTCGAACTCAATCAGGATATTGCGGACAACAGCACGCTTGATGATGAGCTGCAACTCACCCGGTTAAATAAAGGGATCAATGCTTTTCTCGATTCAGCGCAGAACAAAGTGGTGGTGAACAAGACGCAACATTATCGCAATACTTATCCTGTTGTGGCCCCGTTAGACATGCTGTCTGTCTATGCAAATCATCAACTGCGCATAGCACCTGACATCACCGATGATAAAGGGCAACTGTTTTATCACTGGCGTCAGGTGATGGGGCCGACAGTGTTGATGGAAGGTGCTCATACCGAGGCAATGTTTTTCAAGGCAGCGGACACGGTAAAAAAACAGACTCTGGCATTCGAGTTAACCGTGACTGACATAGATGGCTTAAGTGTCAGTCAAACTTACTATGTCAGGGTGTTGCCGATTCCTGTGATTTCCGGTGTGGCGTTCAAAGGGCCCATTAAGGGGGCAAGGGTCAAAATCACCCAAGTTGACGGTACCCTCATCGGGGAAGCCACTACTACATCGGATGGCTGGTATCAGATCAGGAATAACAATGTTTATCAGGGATTGGTCATCGCTGAGGTGACGGGTGGTACGTACGTCAGCGAAGCGACGGGAAAGACAGTGCCGCTAGAGTCAACTTTACATGCTGTCACCCACCTGAAAGCCACTGATCAATCGATTCATATCACTCCCTTCACTGAGCTGGCGTTTCGCCGGGCCAAAAACTTGGGGGAGCACTTTACTCAAACCACGGTAGAACAAGCAAACCAAGAGGTGACAAACGCATTGAGTGGGTCAAGTGTGGTCGGCACTGAACCTGTAAACCTGATGGATCCCTGGAACAAGATCGAGCGCTTCAGTGCTGAGTCTGATTATGCACTCTCTCTGGCTGCGGCTATGGTTGCCATGCACACACATTCACAGAGTTTAACCGACTGGCTGGATCGGGTGTCTGAAGACTTATCCGATAACGGACAAATAGATGATATTGAGACACTGAATGCTTTGTATCGAGGGGTAAACAGTTTTATCCGCTCGCCTCACAATCATGTCAGAATTACAGAGCTGGACAGTAATCTAACGCGGAGATTTTATCGCAGTACGTCACCTGAAATACTGTTAATTTCTTCCAGTGATGGTTATGAAAGGGCGCAAATCAATGTGCTGGTGCAGGCTCAAGACACAGGGATAGGTGGGATCCATTTTTATTCTTTACGGCAGCTCAGTGGGCCGGCAGCGAAATTCACAGAGAAGCAATCCAGAAACTCTTTCAGAATTAGCTTGCCTGAACTCAATGGAGAGCTCGCTGAAACTCTGACCTTCGAAGTCACGGTCAGCGATTGGGATGAACTGACCGCTTCAGAGATCTTTTCGATTGAGGTACAGCCTTACCCCAATGTTGTACTGGATAAAATTATCGATCCGCAACTTCGCCAATGTATTGAGTCACACTCTTCGAAAGTCCTCGATATAGAGGATATCAGGCGTCTTGAATGCGGTCCGGATTACGCGGGGATCAGCCAGTTGGATGGGATGGAACAATTGACCTATCTGACTTATTTGGGCGTGTTGGCGCAAAACCAGATCACGGATGTCACCTCCTTAGCGAGCTTACCCAAACTGCGTAGTCTCGCTATTGAACAGACAGTGATGACGGATCTCACGGCATTCACTGTCCTGAAACTGGGGCAGTTAAGCCTCAAGAACAGTCCGTTGTTGACCGACTTTAGTGCTCTGCCTCAACTGACTGAGCTGTATACCGCGAATTTTTATGGCACAGGACTGACTGATGGCTATCTTCTGGATAAGTTCCCCGGCCTGAGATATCTCAATGTCGGTCATATACAGAGCACAGATCTGGGTTTTATTTCTGACTTATATGATTTGTACGGATTGGTGATTGCGGACTCAGGGCTCACCCGGCTTGATCCTCATTGGTTTGACAATAAACCGGACCTCTTAATTTTGGATATTTCCGGTAACCCAATCACGGACATTTCAGAACTGTTTGGGTTAACGAGGTTACGTAAGCTGAATCTATCGAAGACTGACATTTCAGATTTATCGCCTTTGCGAAAATCAATGAATTTAAGAGAAATCGATATTTCATATACTGAGGTAACGGATTTGTCTGTTTTTCTCCGTTTTACACTCGCGGAGCAGATTCTCTTGCAAGGTTTTCAGGGGAGGGATATCAGCCCGCTGATTGAACTGAAGAAAGGGGATATCGACAAGGTTTTAAGAAGGGTAGATCTCACCGGGGCGGTTGTTGTGCCTTGTTCACAAATGACTGAACTGAGAGGTTTGGGCGTCAATATTGCTGTTGATGTCCAGCCCGGGGTGACGTGCCCAGCAGACTTTCCTGCGGATTTATAGCGTCGTCAGCATGCCGAAAACGGTATAAAAAAGAGGCCATTCGGCCTCTTTTTGATGTCTTGATGTCAACCGAAAACCGCTTACAGCGCCGCGATGGTCGCTTTCTGCTCTTCCAGTTTAATCAGGGTTTCTTTGTAACCTTCCAGCTTCTCGCGCTCTTTGGCTACGACGGCTTCCGGGGCTTTGGCCACGAAACCTTCATTGCCCAGTTTGCCCGCGATGCGCTTGATTTCACCCTGTGTTTTGGCCATTTCTTTGTCCAGACGCGCCAGCTCGGCGTCTTTGTCGATCAGGCCGGCCATTGGGATCATCAGGGTCGACTTGCCGACCAGCGCCGTAGCGCAGGCTGGGGTTGCTTCGCCGTCTGCCAGTACACGCAGGCTGTCCAGTTTCGCCAGCGCCACCAGAACGGCCTGGTTTTGCTGCAGGCGGGCCGCGTCTTTATCATCAGCGGCTTTGAGCATCACATCCAGGCCTTTGCTTGGTGCGATGTCGTACTCGGCGCGCAGGTTACGGATACTGGTGATGAATTGCTTCACCCACTCAATGTCTGCCAGGGCGTCCGCATTGAAGTTGGCATCATCATATTGAGGCAGTGCCTGCGTCATGATGGTGTCGCCTTCAACACCTTTCACCAGTGGCTTGACGCTCTGCCAGATGGTTTCCGTGATGTACGGGATCACCGGATGGGCCAGACGCAGGGTCTTCTCCAGCACCGTAATCAGAGTACGACGGGTTGCGCGTTGCTGGGCTTCGCTGCCTTTCCACAGTACCGGCTTGGTCAGCTCCAGATACCAGTCACAGAACTGGTTCCAGATGAACTCATAGATCGTGTTGGCAGCCATATCCAGACGGAAGTTGTCAATGTGGGCATTGAACTCTTTCGCCGCCAGCTCGAACTGCGACTCGATCCACTTGTCAGCCAGTGAGTATTCCAGCTCGGCACCGTCGGCAAAACCGCAATCCTGATCTTCGGTGTTCATCAGCACGTAGCGGCTGGCGTTCCACAGCTTGTTACAGAAGTTACGGTAACCTTCCAGGCGTTTCATGTCCCAGTTGATGTCACGGCCGGTAGACGCCATGGCTGCCAGGGTGAAACGCAGGGCATCGGTGCCGTAAGGTTCAATGCCGTTTTCGAACGTCTTGCGGGTATTTTTTTCGATCTTCGCCGCCAGTTGCGGCTGCATCATGTTGCCGGTACGTTTCTGTACCAGGGACTCCAGATCAATCCCGTCGATCATGTCGATCGGGTCCAGCACGTTGCCTTTCGATTTCGACATCTTGTCGCCGTTCTCATCACGGATCAGACCGGTGACATAAACGGTTTTGAACGGAACCTGGGCTTTGCCGTCTTCGTCTTTGCAGAAGTGCATGGTCATCATGATCATGCGGGCAACCCAGAAGAAGATGATGTCGAAACCGGTTACCAGCACATCTGACGGGTGGAAGACTTTCAGATCGTCCGTCTGCTCAGGCCAGCCCTGGGTGCCGAAGGTCCACAGAGCCGAGGAGAACCAGGTGTCCAGCACGTCATTGTCTTGTTTCAGCACCACGACAGGCGCCAGGCTGTACTTCTCACGCACTTCTTCTTCGGTACGGCCCACATAGACCTTGCCGTCGTTGTCGTACCAGGCCGGGATGCGGTGACCCCACCACAGCTGACGGGAAATACACCAGTCCTGCACGTCACGCATCCAGGAGAAGTACATGTTCTCGTACTGCTTCGGCACAAATTTGATATCGCCGTCTTCAACCGCTTTCACGGCGGGGGCTGCCAGCGGGGCAGTGCGCACGTACCACTGGTCAGTCAGCATCGGTTCGATCACCACGCCGCCACGGTCGCCATAAGGGACGGTCAGGTCGTGATCTTTGACTTCATCCAGCAGACCCAGCTGATCGAACTCGGCCACGATGGCTTTACGCGCTTCGAAACGTTCCATGCCCTGATAGGCCGCCGGAATGTCGGTGCTGTAGGCATCTGTGGGTTCGCCATTGGTGTTAAAGACTTCAGCTTCGTTGCGGATGTTGGCATCGAAGGTCAGGATGTTAATCATCGGCAGGCTGTGACGTTTACCGACTTCGTAGTCGTTGAAATCGTGCGCCGGGGTGATTTTTACACAACCCGTGCCTTTTTCCATGTCGGCGTGCTCGTCACCGACAATAGGGATGCAACGATTGATGATTGGCAGCAGGACGTGCTGGCCAATCAGATCTTTGTAGCGAGGATCTTCAGGGTTCACCGCCACACCGGTATCACCCAGCACAGTTTCCGGGCAGATTGCCGGCACACCCTTCACCGAAGCTCACCAGCCCCAGCA
>NZ_JASJOJ010000079.1:0-14211 GCF_038519165.1 Photobacterium sp. SP02 | reverse complement strand
GGAACGCTTCCGTCTCAAGCAACATGATCTGCCTGCGAAAGACTTTGTGGTGATCACAGCGAAGGTGGTGTCCGACAATCAAGCCCCTGTGGTCAGTCTGACCGCCTCTGATACAGCCACGGCTGAGCAAGTGGTCACAGTGTCGGCAGCCATCTCAGATGCCGATGACACCAATCTGACTGTCAACTGGTCTGTGTCCAATGATCTGACACTGCAAATCAGCCCGGATCAGCGTTCAGCCACATTTACCGCGCCGGTAGTTACGGTTGAGACGCCTGTGACTGTGTCGGTTGCTGTGTCTGATCCTGCCGGGAACAGCGTGACGGCAACCAAGACGGTGACTGTCCAGCCAGCCGGGGAAACCTGTGCGCAAAACTGGTCGGCCACGGCAGTCTATGTCGCTGGCGATATTGTGGTCTTTGACGGTAAAACGTGGCAAGCACAGTGGTGGACCCAGGGCAATGAGCCGGGTGCTGAGCAGTGGGGCCCATGGACTGTGGTTGGGAATGCCAGCTGTACGGGTGAGACGACAGAGCCCGTGGTGCCGGTTGACCCATCTGAGCCGACGGATCCTGATGGAACCACAGATCCAACAGAGCCTGTGATGCCGGGAGATTACCCAGCGTACGAAGCAGGCACGGCCTATACTGCCGGCGATAAAGTCAGTGCGGGTGGCGTGGATTATCAGTGCAAG
This sequence comes from Photobacterium sp. SP02, assembly GCF_038519165.1. Classification (NCBI taxonomy): domain Bacteria; kingdom Pseudomonadati; phylum Pseudomonadota; class Gammaproteobacteria; order Vibrionales; family Vibrionaceae; genus Photobacterium; species Photobacterium sp. SP02. The sequence goes on along the minus strand of NZ_JASJOJ010000079.1, from coordinate 13,517 downwards.
CCTTATCCGTACGCAGCCTGGTGCAGTGGTGCCGCCTGGGCCTATGCGCCGGGTACTGGCACGGCGTGGCAAGATGCCTGGACTGTGTTGTAAGACACAACATAGTTAGATAATACCGCATCACGACAGGCTGGTTTGAGAGACTGAAATACCTGTGGTTAGTTATGTAAAGCCCTCCTTTTATCAAGGGGGGCTATTTTTATCAGCATTACGGTTTGGATGAAAAATCAGTTATTCATTGGTATCAGATAGTAAAGGGTTAAATTTTCTAATCAGGCTTGATGAAGCCACGCAAGATAAATATGTGTATAGGCCATTTTCATCGCAACATAAGCTAATAAAAAAGCCATGAATAATTGGAAATATCTGAAAAAGTCTGTACTGCTGACACGCTTTCCTATCAGTTTCCCGGTGAGTGAATAACTTAAGGGTGCACCGAAAGCAAACACAGATAATGCAATAGAAATTATCAACGCCTTTAATCCGACAATATTCAGTGCCGGAAACTGAATGGTGACAATGGGCAAACAGGCAATCAATCCTTTTGGGTTCAGTAGCTGTAGCATCAGTCCATCCCGAAATCTCAGGTTCGAGAAGGCAGCGGATGTCGTATCCGGTTGTAACCCCGATCTGAATAACTTCCAGGACAGAAAAAGCATATAAGCACAGCCCAGAATACTGATATATGGAATAACTGACTCCTGAACAACTGAGTGACTGAGAAAGCTCAATGAAAGAAAAAGGATAAACATGGCGAAACTCACACCCATGAAAAAACCTGTATTCTTGTTTGTTTTATTATTGAGTCCTGTATTAAAGCTGAGCAGATTCACAGGACCGGGTGAATACATGATTGAAAATGCATATAGCCAGATCTCAAGCATATTTTTATCCAGTTGAAAGTTGTTAGCGTGTTATTTGTAATTGATATTGTTTAGGTGTCATGCCGTAACTTCGTTTGAATCGGCGGTTTAAATGGCTGATATCAGAAAATCCGCAATCTGTTGCGACATCAATCACGGACTCGCCCGTCTCCAGTGCTTTTCGTGCATGGTTAATCCGGCAATTAATTACGTATTGATGGGGTGTAATCCCAAACTGGGAGCGAAACAGCCGTATAAAATGGTACTTCGACATAGTGGCCGCGCTGGCAATATCGTCGATGGAAATGTTCTGGTTCAGATGCGCATGTATATACTCTTTCGCCCGCAGTAACAGTGTGTCGGTACGATTCGTAGGTGGCTGCTCATTCAGCTCTCCGCCTCGGCGTACCAGCGAATGTGAAAGCTGAAACAGTCCTGATTCCAGTTCTATGTTTGTGGTGGCCGGATTTTCCATCAGCGCAGAGAGCATCAGTGTCTGCTGACGCAAAATCATGTCGTCAAGTAAGGTGCCGCCGATTCTGGGAAGCAGCCCCTGACGTACACCTAATGCTCTGAACTGAGGAATAAATACCTCCGGATGTATGTATAACATCCGGTACTCAAGTTCCTGAGTATCGCCGGAACAGCCGTCATGGACATGTTCCGGATTAAATATCAGCACCCCGCCAGGCGGGCTGCTATGAAAAGCCCGCTGGCAAAAGAAATCCTGCCGCCCTTTGAGGGTCACACCAATGGCATATTCTTCGTGAGCGTGTTTGTCATAGGAAAAGTCACTCATTGTGGCATGAAGTAGGGTAACGCCAGCCAGATGAGGATTGCTGAAAAACTGAAATTGATTCTCTGATTCCATGTTGTCCTCCTGTCCGTGCGACTTAAAAGAAGAGGTTAACCAATCTTTTCAAGAAAGGCTTGAACAAAATTGCTCATCATGCCGGTTGTGCTGCTTCAAGTTCGTGATTTTTCGGTGCGACTTGCTCATGGGTCAGATCAATGATGCGTTATGAGGTTCAATTGATCTGTTTAGCAATCACCCCGATAAAAAGTAGGTTAGGTGCAAATAGGAAGATAGATTTCTTGGTTAGTATCCTCATAACTTTCAACAATGATATCGGGGTATTGAGCGATAAACTGAATGTGTTATTTGGGATGTCTAAATTAAATGGAAAATAATTAAGCTATAAAAGTGATAGCTTCGAAGTTGAATTCGGGAGTTATGTCATTTAAATATGATACCGGTTTGCATTTATTTATCACTGAATCAATTCGTAAGTGAATCCGTGATCGTCAGAGCCTTATCGATTATGAGTCACTTTCATTATCAGTGTTGAACTACCATTTACCGAGATATCGCACTATACAGAGAACAGGAGTGTTGTTATGACATTTAACCTGCGAATTCAACCTTCATACTTGGGACGTTTAGCCGGCCTTGGAATAGCCGTTGTATTTTCTTCTTCTGTAATGGCAAATGATTGGACATACAGCGCCGAAGTATATGCGTTGGGCGCGGGTGTCGATATCAAGACTACTCGCGGTCAGAGCACGGCAGCTGATTTTGATGATATTATTGATAATTTAGAATTTGCTCTGTTTGGGTCCTTTGCCGCTAAACGCGACAGACTGGCTCTCATTGCAAATATTCTCTATGTCGATTTGCAGGATAGCGAAGTCAACTCCCGAGATTCAATGACCCGTCGGGTTGAGGTTGAGCTGAAAACTGTCGTAACCACACTCGCTGCGGGCTGGGAATTCAATCGCAGTGACACTTATGTGATCCACGGGGTTCTCGGAGCAAGATTGTTGGCACTGGATACCGACTTGACCGCTGAGGTAGATTCTCTCGGTGCAAGCTACTTTAATGAATCAACTGAGGTTTGGGACGCAGTCATCGGTGTACAGGGCCGAGCAGAGTTATCTAACCAATGGTACCTATCTTATTATGCGGATATTGGTACTGGCGATTCAGACTTAACCTGGCAGGCAGTGACTTCAGTTGGTTATCGTTTCGAAAACCTTGATATTGCTTTTGGGTATCAATATCTTAAATGGCAGTTCAATGAAATGTTATTAGATGAACTAGAAATAGCAGGCCCGGCACTAGGACTTCGATTTCATTGGTAGTTAAATATCAATTTTACGCAGCGTACATACTGATTTGTAAGCCTATTCTCGGGCCTGTAGATTCCCTTCTGCTATTATTACTAGCGTTTCACGTATTCAAAGATCAACCTGACAACCCAATGATACCAAGCGGGTGAGAGCGGAGACTGATTATGCAAGTGAACAAAGTTATATTACGGAAAACTCTGACGATAGCCATGATAACCACCTTGTCAGGCTTTTCGGTATCGCCTCCCGGGCAGGCGGCAAGCGGTGAGTTGGATCGTACCACCTTACCCATTGCAGAACCTGAACCACCAACTTATACAGAGCTTGATGTGCGAGACACCAAACCGCCTCCCCGGTTTGAGGTGACAGCCCCCGAAGGTGCCCCTAATGTGATTATTGTCCTGATCGATGATCTGGGTTTTGGAGCGACGTCCACGTTCGGTGGCCCCATTCCAACGCCAACGCTTGATGAGCTTGCTCAGGGGGGATTACGCTATAACAATTTCCATACGACTTCTCTGTGTTCGCCGACCCGAGTGGCACTTAAAGCCGGACGTAATCATCACACGGCCAATGCCGGTTCGATTATGGAGACTTCTACAGCGTACCCGGGAAACACGGGCGCCATTCCTAATCGCGTTGCACCGCTTGCAGAGATGCTGCGTTTGAACGGGTACAGCACTGGCGCGTTTGGTAAATGGCACGAAACGGCCGCCTGGGAAACCAGTGTCTCCGGTCCCTTTGATCGCTGGCCGACCCGGCAGGGATTCGACAAGTTCTATGGCTTTATTGGCGGTGAGACAGACCAATGGTCACCGTTGATCTTTGATGGCGTCAAACGCATTAATCCGCCACGTACCAAAGGCTATCACTTCACTGAAGACATGACTGATCAGGCTATCAACTGGATGAAAGCGCAGCAGTCAATGACCCCGGATAAACCTTTCTTCATGTACTTTGCCACGGGTGCCACACACGCTCCGCACCATGTACCTAAGGAGTGGATTGAGAAATTTCATGGTCAGTTCGACGAGGGGTGGGACCTGATACGACAAACAAGCTATGAAAGGCAAAAAAAGGCAGGCATCATTCCGGGAAATACCCAGTTGCCACCACGCCCTGACGATATCAAGGCTTGGGATCAGCTCTCTGAGGATGAGAAAAAATTGTTCCGTCGTCAGGCTGAAACCTTTGCTGGATTTGTGGCTCATACTGACCATAACGTCGGCCGACTGATGGATGCCGTGGCTGCCATCGGCGAAATGGACAACACCTTGATCTTCTATATTGCTGGCGATAATGGCACCAGTGCCGAAGGGGGTATGGTCGGGATGTTCAATGAAATGACCTACTTTAATGGTGTGCAGGAAAAGGTAGAAGATTTGTTACCTTTGATTGACAAGTGGGGCAGCCCTGAGACTTTCCCGCATATGTCAGCTGGCTGGGCCGTGGCCTTTGATGCGCCTTTTACCTGGACAAAACAAGTCGCCTCCGATTTTGGCGGTACCCGTAATGGTCTCGTCGTTCACTGGCCGCAAGGCATCAAGGCACCCGGCGGGTTACGAAACCAGTTCAGTCATGTGATTGATGTCGCGCCGACAGTATTGGAAGCGGCCAAACTGCCGGAACCTACTGTAGTCAATGGTACGCCGCAAGTGCCAATGGAAGGGACGAGTATGCTCTACAGCTTCAATGACGCTGAAGCGAAGGAACGCCACACTGTGCAATATTTTGAGATGTTCGGAAATCGTGCCATCTACAGTGAAGGTTGGTTGGCACGCACAATTCACCGTGCGCCCTGGCAGACAGGCAAACAGAAACCGCTGAAAGAGGATGTCTGGGATTTGTATCATGTCAGGGAAGATTTCAGCCTCGCGAATAATCTCGCCGATAAGCATCCTGAAATGCTCAAAGAGTTACAGGCACTGTTTATGTCTGAAGCAGAGAAATACCACGTGTTGCCTATCGACGACCGTACAATTGAGCGCACGAATCCGGCGCTGGCTGGACGACCAGATTTGATTGGTGATCGCAAGTCATTGACTCTCTACGAGGGTATGAATGGCATGTTAGAAAATACCTTTATTAACGTGAAAAACCGATCTAAAACCATCACGGCTGAAATCGAAATTCCCGAGGGTGGCGCCTCAGGTGCATTGCTTGTTCAGGGTAGCCGGTATGGTGGCTGGTCGCTGCATGTGCGAGAGGGTAAGCCGGGCTATGAATACAACTGGCTCGGACTACAGCGCTACGTTATCGAGAGCCCTGATGCTTTGCCGAGCGGGAAGTCGACTGTCGTGCTTAACTTTGTCTACGACGGTGGGGGGCTCGGTAAGGGAGGCGAAGCGACGTTACTGGTCAATGGGAAAGAAGTGGCTAAAGGAAGGGTGGAAAAAACGCAGCCCAATATCTTCTCGGCAGATGAAACAGCCGATGTAGGTCTTGATAACCAGACTCCTGTTGCCAACGGCATAGGTTATGGCCCGGAGGAGACTAAGTTTACTGGCAAGATCCACAAGATCGTGCTCGAGGTGAAATAAACTGCATCTTAGTTAGTCAGTCACTGGTGCTTTTACGCACCAGTGATATGCCTCAGGGAAAACACAATAGGATGGTTTGTTGTGGCCGTGAACACCATTATTCATTACCGAATGAACCAGACAGTGAGTGGTGATGAAACTTGTATTGAACTCCGACCATCAACTGCGAATTGAAGTGATTACCCTATAAGTCTTTGTTGTTAATAGATGGGTGGGAGGTGCATCATGCGAATATACCCCCTTGCTATTGCAATGGTTTCTCTCCTGATCTTTGCCGGTTGTGCGGGTGTTTTTCGGCAGGAAGCGGTTCCCGAGCACTTAACAGCCAGGGCTGTCATCCCGGGGCTGGAAGACGTCAGGTATCGTATAGGAATTGATACTGAGGCGCTGATCATGGATGCGAACATATCTTTTGAGCGGGAAATTGCTCATCTCAAAGCGAGTGGTCATACGGGGCAGTTGCCGCCAGCGCACTTTCTTGTCATCTCCGGCGGCGGTGACCAGGGTGCTTTTGCTGCCGGCTTGTTAAATGGCTGGACCGCGGCGGGAGGCAGGCCGGAATTTAAGCTGGTGACTGGGGTGAGTACGGGCGCTCTGATCGCGCCATTCGCATTTCTGGGCCCGGCATATGATCAGCAGCTCAGAAACCTATATACGACTATTTCAACTTCAGACATTATCAAAGAGCGATGGTTTCTTGCTGCACTGACCTCTGATGCCATGGCTGATACATCCCCTTTGTGGCAACTTGTCGAAAGAGAGATTAATGAATCTTTGCTTGCAGCCGTGGCTGCTGAGCATGAGAAAGGCCGGATGCTCTTCGTTGCTACAGTTGATCTGGATGCGCGTTATTCTGTGATCTGGAATTTGACAAAGATTGCGGCTAGTGGCGATCCAAAAGCACTCAATTTGTTTCGAACTGTGCTCATAGCTTCGGCGTCGATCCCGGGCGCATTTCCGCCGGTTATGATTGATGTTCAGGCTGAGGGGCGCTCATACCAGGAGATGCATGTGGATGGCGGCACAATGTCACAGCTCTTTATTTATCCGCCTGATGTGCATGTGAAAGACATGTCAGTAAAACGTAATGTGGTACGGGATAGACAGGCTTATATCATTCGGAACGCAAAGCTGGACCCAGAATGGGCTTCAGTCGAGCGTCAAACGATGAGCATCGCAGAGCGGGCAATATCTTCACTGATACATACACAAGGAATTGGTGACTTGTACAGAGTCTATTTGACTACGCAACGTGACGGTGTGGATTTCAATCTGGCTTTTATTCCGGCAAGTTTTAATACGCCTCACCTTAAGGAATTTGATTCTAAGTACATGCAGTCACTTTTTCAGGTTGGTTATGATATGGCGGCGGGTGGGTATCCATGGAGCAAGACACCGCCAGATTTTTGATACCACTGCTCTTGCTCTTCGACGGAGGGGGCTTGATGACCAGACTCCAGTTGCCAATGGCATAGGCTATGGCCTGGAGGAGACTAAGTTTACTGGCAAGATCCACAAGATCGTGCTTGAGGTGAAATAAACTGTATTTGAGTTAGTCACTGGTGCTTTTGTGCACCAGTGATATGCACCAGTGAGATACCTCAGGGCAAAGACAACACTGTATGAGCAGCGGTGATTTGCTCAGCGCGTTAAACCGTTTCAGTAACCAAGCCGCTGCCGTAATTGTTCCAGCTGCGGGTCACTGCCGTAGGTGTTCAGCCAGGACGTCACCAGTTTATAGGCTTTTTCTCTTTGATTGAGTTGCTCCATCACCAACGCCAAGGCCAGGGTTGTTGGCCGGAAACCGGGTTGAATCTCATAGGCTTTCTGCAGTTCGATTTGAGCCTCAGGTAAGGATTTTTGCCGGACATACCATAACGCCAGTGCGTAGTGAGGATCGACCGCATTCGGATGCGCTTTTACCGCAAGCTTGAGCAGATCACCTGCTTTGTCGTCCCGGCCCGTGGCACGGTATAAATCCGCCAGGTTCAGTAAAGCATCCTGATAGTCAGGCGTAATGGTCAGGGCCTGGCGGAAATAGGTTTCAGCGCTAAGGCTATCTTGCTGATTTAAGCTGAACAGGCCCAGAATAACCTGCATGTCGGGCATACCTGAATTGAACTCTGAATTTGTGATGAACTCTTTATACAACATCTGCACCTTGTCGCTTTGTGCTTTGGCCAGCTGATAAAGCGGCAATCCAGCTAAGGCTCGGGCTATTTCATAACGTACTGCCCGGACGGGTTCATCCAGGTGTGCAGACAACAATTGCCAGCGTTGCAAAACAGGTAACTGCATCACAGAGCGTACGGTGCCAAGCCGGATCATCCAGGACTCGTCATTGAGCAAATCAGCGATACTTTGCTGATCATTTGCCACTTGGTTCGGGCTTAAACGCAGTGCAGCGCTGGCTCTTACAATAGCGCTGTAACCGCCGTCATTGGCAATGTTTAACAGTGCTTTGTCTTTGTTTATTCCCTGATCGGCCGCCATGAAGGTGGTCGCAAATTCAGGTTTCTGCTGTGGTTTTTGTAAATCAGCCACCCATGCCTGAATTGCTTTCGTTGCCCAGGCGGGTGTCTGTTCAGTATGGCAGGACGTGCAAGCGTCCGGACTGCCGACCTGGTGACTTAACAACGGATCAGGAACACGAAAACTGTGGTCTCGTCTGGCGTCCACCCCCATGTAGGTGGTCTCTGTCATATGGCAGTTCACACACTGACTGGATTTTTCATCAGTGTGATGGTGATGAGTCACAGTGTCGAACACCTCAGGGTTATGGCACTGGCTGCACACCTGATTCCCTGGTTTTTTGAGTGCTAAGCTGTGCGGGTTATGGCAGTCGGAGCACACCACACCCTTTGCATGCATCTTGCTCTGCATAAAAGAGCCATACACGTATACTTCATCGAGCATCTGGCCGTCCGGATAGTAAAGCCCGGCTTCTATTAAGCGGGGGATATGCTGATCGGCAAAACGGCTGTCTGGTTCCCACTGGCTGAGTTCCTGACGACGTGAGTGACAATGCGCGCACACATCGACCTGATGCGGATTATGGCTGCTTGAACGGTATTTAATGCGGTGCCGGGCATTGGGGTATTGCCACAGTGCCGGATTACTGATGGTGTGTTTAAAGCCGAAATGCTGAGGAGGTGGTTGTGATTCTGAACGCGCCCAGCCGATGTGATCTTTGCCAGAGCCATGACATGATTCGCAACTGACGTTGATTTCATTCCAGGTTGTATTGAACGTATTGGTTTTTATGTCGAACTTGTTTACTAACCCGGTTGAATGACAACTGGCACAGCGGGTATTCCAGTTAAACTGAGTACCTGTCCAGTGCAGCGGGTCGTTAGAGTCAACGGCAGACTGCGCAGGAAGACCATGAGATAGACTTTCGTGCTCAGGATATAAATGGTACCAGCGTTGCCCGCCTTGAGAGGCGGGTCTGCTGTCCCAGATTATACTCAGGACTTGTTTTCTGCCGTCATCAAAATCCACTATATATTGCTGCAGAGGAAAGACCCCGAATGTGTAGCTGATTTTGAAGTCTTCTAACTGGCCAAGTGCATTCTCTGTTTTTACCCAAAACGCTTTGCCTTTGCGGTAAAAGGTGGAGGTGATTTTGCCATAAGTGAAGCTGGTGTTATTGAAATCGGCCAGAACAGATTCTTCTGTCGCTTTGAGCATCGCCGCCTGATGATGGCTGGTTGCCCAGTCCTGATAGGCTTGCTGATGGCATTGCTGACAACTTTCTGAGCCTGTGTATTGCGCAGCGACGGCAAAGGGAGAAAACAGAGTGAGCAGCAGAACTATCCATAGAGAAGCCACAGTTATTCCTTTCACTATTCTTTAAATGTCAGCACGTTGACTAAAGATTAAGTGAAGTTAGCGTTAAATGCCATGTTGGAAACGTTAACGTGATGATTTCGCCAGAGCGTTTACGAAGGCATAAGAAAAGGCCGCATCGCGGCCTTGGGGGTTTACGGCAGTGGTCGGGTATACCACTGCTTTTTCAGGGGAAAGGATTAACCAAAAGATTTACTCAATCCTTCCAGAAACGTTACTTTCTCGCGCATCTGGCTTGCGGCCTGTTCCATGCGCGACATCATGACAAGGTTTTCAGACGAGGAGGTGGAAATCTGATGGACGTTGTGACTGATCTCCTGAGCCACAGTGCCTTGTTCCTCCGCCGCTGCGGCAATTTGTGTTGAAATGTCAGCAATTTCATCCACCATGGACACCACTTCCAGAATACTGGCTGCCGTATCATTGGTGTGGGCGACACATTGCCGGGTCTTTTCAATACTCTCGGAAGAGGTTGCCTGCCACTGGTTCAGGGTGGCATTGATACTGACAATGCTGGTTTGAATATTTTCTGTCGCGCCGTGGGTACGCTGAGACAAGGCGCGCACTTCATCGGCCACGACCGCAAAACCCCGCCCTTGTTCACCGGCACGGGCCGCTTCAATCGCGGCGTTCAGTGCCAGCAGGTTGGTTTGCTCAGCAATGCCCTGAATTTCCATCATCATGGTTTCGATCTGTTCCGATACTTTCACCAGCGACTGGGCGGTTTGCGCCGCATTTTCGGTGTCTTTGGCCAGATCATTGATATTGTTTTGCGTGAGCTGCAGCACTTTGGTGGTGTTGGCGCATTTTTGTTGCGCGGTGAGCACTTTGTCTGTCGTCAGCTGAGTATTCTGCGCAATTTCCGTGGCAACAGCAGACATTTGGGTAATGGATGTGGCGATATGCTGGGTATCTTTGTCCTGATTGGAGATAGAGTCGCGGGTGGAAATGGTGACATTGGTAAGTTCATCAGTGACTTCGCGAATGGTCAGCGCTGCGTCATCTACCCGGCCCAGCACGGTTTTCAGTCGGGCATCGTTTAATTTCAGATGAAAATCGGCGATGGATGTCAGGTCATCACCGCTGTAGACAATACGGGTGAGGGCATCATAGTTATTCGACAGCTGCTGAAAAAAACGGGGTACAGCAAATAGTTCACCCCGACAAAGGATCGCAATGAAGATCAATGGAACAGCAGCGGATAGGAATTCGAACTGAGGGATATAAAAGTGCGTAAAGGCCACGCACAGCACGGTGAGCAGGGCAGACAGACCCAGCTTGGCCCAACTGGACAGACGGAACCCATAAGGATTTTTGTTATTGTTCAGTTGCTGATAGACATGGGTGGCGGTATTGATCATGTCCTGAGTTGGCTTGCGGCGTACCGACTGATAGCCAGAAACCCGATTGTTTTGATACAGCGGGGTGACGTAAGCATCCACCCAGTAATAACTGCCGTCTTTGCAGCGGTTTTTAACAATGCCCCGCCAGGGTTTTTCTGCTTTCAGGTGGCTCCACAAGTCGCCAAAGGCCGCTCTGGGCATGTCCGGGTGACGAATAATATTGTGATGCTGCCCGACGAGCTCGTCAAAGCTGTAGCCACTGACTTCCACAAATTCGTCATTGGCATAGGTAATGACACCTTGCAGATCCGTTGTGGTCACTAATTGAGCATTAGGATCAAGCACCACTTCCCGGTCATTGACCTGGCGATTTTTACGCATGAATTGTCCCTCTTCGTAACGCAATAGATGGCAGCATTGTTGAACTGTTAGCAGTTCTTTTAATTATGTAACGTAACACGTCTGACTCAACTCTAGATGAGGGGTCTTTAACCGCATAAGGCAAATGCCGGGGATTTGAATTTCCTCAAGGAATGCAAATTTAGTGGCAGAAAAAGTAAGCAAAGCTGAAATCAGCGATTATTATCTATGTCCACAGAGTATATCTTGCACTTAATAAGTCAGATGGATCGGATGACATAATTCCATATAAAGAGTGCGTCAATTCTGGGTAAACATTTAATAGAAAGGTTGCCAGCACGCTATAACAGCCAGCGTTTGTCTGAATCTTGTCTTAAGTGGCGAAGATGTGGTCGTTCAGGCAAGAAAAAACCCTGCGAGCGAAAGCAGGCAGGGTTTGAACTATCAGCCGAATAAATGACTGATTAGAAGTTCGCGGAACGCGGTGTACGTGGGAATGGGATCACGTCGCGGACGTTAGCCACACCGGTTACGTAAGAAACCAGACGCTCAAAGCCCAGGCCGAAACCAGCATGCGGCACTGTGCCGTAACGGCGCAGATCGCGGTACCAGTTCATATCTTCCGGGTCGATGTTCATGGCACGCATGCGCTGATCGAGAATCTCCAGACGCTCTTCACGCTGGGCACCGCCGATGATTTCACCAATGCCTGGTGCCAGAACATCCATGGCCGCGACCGTTTTGCCATCATCATTCATACGCATGTAGAAGGCTTTGATGTCTTTCGGGTAGTTCTTCACGATAACAGGTGCGTTAAAGTGCTCTTCTGCCAGATAACGCTCGTGCTCGGAAGACAGGTCGATACCCCACTCAACGTCGAACTCGAACTGACGGCCGGACGCTTTCAGGATCTCAATCGCATCTGTGTAATCCACCTGAGCAAAATCAGAGTCAACAAATTGCTCCAGACGGGTGATTGCTTCTTTGTTGATGCGCTGTGCGAAGAATTCCAGATCATCGCGGCGCTCTGCCAGCACGGCTTTGAACACATACTTCAGCATGTCTTCCGCCAGTTTGGCGACGTCGTTCAGATCAGCAAATGCCACTTCAGGCTCAACCATCCAGAACTCAGCCAGGTGACGGCTGGTGTTGGAGTTTTCAGCACGGAAGGTCGGTCCGAAGGTGTACACTTTGCTCAGGGCGCAGGCGTAGGCTTCGGCGTTCAGCTGGCCGGAAACGGTCAGGAAGGTTTCTTTACCGAAGAAGTCTTCGTTGAAATCAACCTGGCCTTGCTCGGTGCGTGGCAGGTTTTCCAGATCCAGCGTGGACACACGGAACATTTCACCGGCACCTTCGGCGTCAGCCGCTGTGATCAGCGGTGCAGATACCCAAAAGTAACCCTGCTCGTGATAGAAGCGGTGAATTGCCTGAGACAGGCAGTTACGCACACGGGCTACCGCGCCAATCACGTTGGTACGCGGGCGCAGGTGAGCCACTTCACGCAGGTACTCAATAGAGTGACGTGTTTTTGCCATTGGGTAGGTGTCTGGGTCATCTACCCAGCCAACCACTTTCACGTCAGTCGCTGCCAGTTCGAAGTCCTGACCTTGTGCCGGAGATTCAACCACTTTACCCGTTACTTCCACTGAACAGCCAGTTGTCAGCTTCAGGACTTCTTCCTGGTAATTATTCAGTGCATTCGGGACCACGGCCTGAATCGGGTCGAAACAAGAGCCGTCATAGATGGCAAGGAAAGAGATTCCGGCTTTGGAATCCCGACGTGAACGGATCCAACCGCGTACAGTGATTTCACTGTCTACCGCAATCTTACCGCTCAGTACGTCTGAAACAGGCGCGTAAGTCATGATGTCATTATTCTCCGTTTAGGCACGACTGAGTGCTGTGCTTAATTTACTGTCCAAAACAGCAATATTACCTGTCTTGACACAAGCATCAAGCCTTGATGCGTTACCTGATGGGAAATAATCACATTGTGTCGTGTTTTGTGTTGATTAAATAATCGCTGAGGCAACTCTGGCGGCCGTTTTCAGGCCGCCAGCGTGATTTTTAACCTAAGGCGCGGGTGGCGCCGGCGGTGTTAGATCGCAGGTTTGTCCGTCCCTTAATATGGTGCCGGGGAACGGGCTGTCAGGAAGCGGAGCTTCAGTGGGGGTCTGTACCGTAAAGGTCGGCACATTCGCTGCCGGGATCAGGGCAACCAGATCGCTCCACATCTCGCCGTCGTCTGCACCCAGAAGCGGTGTCGCACTCTGCCAGCGGGTGAAGTGGTTAAAGCCTTTGACCGTGAATGTCAGGCCATCGGTATCAGAGACTTTTATCCACTCTTTGAAATTGCCGGTCGGGAATTTTTTCGCGCCATTGCTGAAGGTTTCATCAATTTGCGCCTGAGACATGGCATTTTCGTAATACAG
>NZ_JASJOJ010000078.1:0-14438 GCF_038519165.1 Photobacterium sp. SP02 | reverse complement strand
GGAGTATATGATCACAGCCAGCCCTGATCGTCAAACTGATCTATTTTGTTCAAAAAACGTTCGTGATCTTGCCCTGAGTTCACTCTGAGTTCAAATAAATCGTTTCCCTGCAATTGTTTAATTTTCGGGTTGGTGTGAAAAGACTCAAAACAATCCGATGTTTGAGTATCGGTTTCCAGTGTCACTAAGGTGAAAATGGATTGACTCACGAGCGCTATGACCGCATTCACAATGGTGTTTTCTGGAACCCACTGCTGGTGATCAAGGCCAGTACTCAGGTTGATCTCATTTACACCGGCATGTTTCAGTTTTTGTGCATACTCCATGGCTTTCTCTGGTCGTTTCGCCCAGTAGCCGTTGGTCACACAGCGTGTTGCGAGCCCAAGTTGAGTGCACTTGGCAATTAGAAAAAAGAGCTTCTCCTTCAGCATGAAGCATTCGCCGCCAGTAAAAACGACGAGACGAATAGAAGGATGCTCCTGAATAGCATCATCAATAAACTGACTCATCTCAGCGTAACTTAATGACTTTGTGATGGAAGGACTGCATTCGAAACAGCAATCAGCGCAAGCAGCTGTGCATTGGTATGTCGTAATAATTGATAGCGTGCTAGGCGATATATCGATTTTAAACAACTGATCAGACACCGTCTTTCCCTCAAATAAGAATTAAAATCATAATCAAACTCACTTATGGTACATTTGTTTCATATGGTGGTGTAGATCGATATGTTTAGATTGTGATCTGTATATGCAAGCAAAATTTAGTCTATAAGGCTGTATGTTTTGGATATCTACTGAATATTATTCTGTTTTGCGTGGATTTAACGGGTCATGTGTCCTTTGTGTGAGAGGCGTGAGCGAGTGTGTGACTTTCAAAGGAAACGTGTTGATTGAAAACAGATTCTGCCCGAATCATAAGTCCGGACAGCGCAGGCTGTGACTCAGAGGCTGGAGAGATGAAGATGAGGCGGTGAGAGACCGGAACAATCAGTTTGCCTGAATTGCTCCGGTCAGGCGCTTGGATTAAATCCGGTCTTCCATCGGCGGCTTGTGACCTCTCAGGCGGCTGATGTCTGTCATCGGTGGAATACCAAACAGCCGGCTGTACTCGCGGTTGAAATGGGACGGGCTTTCGTAACCGACTCTGTAGCTGGCGGCGGAGGCGTCTATCCCGTCCTGTAACATGATCCGGCGCGCTTCATTGAGCCTGAGTTGTTTCTGGAACTGCAGCGGCGTCATGGATGTCACGGCTTTGAAGGCGTTGAACAGCGAAGACTGGCTCATATGCACCATATCGGCCAGCTCCTGCACCCGGATCGGCTCTTTGAATCGCTGCTGGATCAGCTCGACGACTTTACTGATGCGATTGGCCTGGGTATCCCGTAACAAAAACTGGCGAAGCTGAACCCCTACCGGGCTTTTCAGCAGCCTGAACATGAGTTCCCGTTTAAGCAGTGGCAACATGACGGGGACATCTTCCGGATGGTCGAGTAAGGCCAGAAAACGTTTGAACACCGACAGTATATCGTCATCAGATGCCACGGTTCTGATGCAGTAAGGGCACTTGGTGATGGCTTCGGGCGGTTCGTTCATGGTGATCAGTAAATCTGTCAGCTCTTTGAGATCCAGCGCAATGCTGATGCCGATGTAAGGCTGTTCTGCTGAAGCGCGAAGGATCTCGCCGACAACAGGCATCATCACAGGCACCAGTAATAAATCGCCTTCCTTCAGTAACAATTCACGCGCCCCGGCGGTAATACGCTTTTCACCCTGCAGCAGCAAACACAGCATCGGGCTGTAGATGGCGGGTGAGCAGGAGGTGTTTTCCGTGCTGTGCACCAGCTTAATGTCCTGCAGTGCCGTTTCGGTCAGTCCCGGCCCGTCAATATGCCGGTTCACCAGGTTGATTAATTCTTGTTGGATACCCGTCATTGTGTCACTCATCTTTTTCTTATCCACATGCGACTATAGAGTATAAGGCAAGCTCACTGCCACTGTTTTACCTCATGATGACAATTAGAGGATTAGGCAAGGATTGTGTAGAAAAAGGCAAGATATCAGGAATGGCGCGTTTCTGTCTTTTATAAAGCCAAGAGTCTGTAATCTGTGTCGGTAGTGGTATTGCTGCTTGTGGCATTTTACTGTTTGTAGAAATAGGCAATCTTCTCCGAGCTTTCGACAATATCAATACGCTGAATGGGACATAGAATGACAAGGTGAAATCCGATCCCTCTTTGGTGGTTCGGATAAGACATTGCATTTATTGATTTCCGCGTATCAAAGTCAGAGAGGATTGCCTGATGACCCTATTCACCCCATTCAGAAACGTGTTCAGGAAACGGCTTCTTGGTGGCATATCTGTATTTCTGGTGTCCGCCTCCGGGACAGCGTTTGGCAATGAATCTCCGGCATCCCCGCCGCTGCCTGCCATCAGTGTGGCGACGGTGCTCAGTGAACGTATCACTGAGTGGGATGAATACACAGGCCGTTTGCAGGCCCCCGAGACAGTGGTGCTCAAACCCCGTGTTTCCGGTTACGTGACTGAAGTGGCTTACCGTGAAGGCGATCTGGTTCACAAGGGTGATGTGCTGTTCAGCATTGACGATCGTCTGTTTCGCGCCGAAGTTGAACGGCTGGAGGCGCAGCAGGCCAGTTTGCAGAGTCAGTTAAAACTGGCCGAGAGTGAGTTTGTCCGCGCCAAACGACTGAACGCCACCAAAGCCATTTCTGCCGATGTCTATGACAACCGTCAGGCGGCATTACAGCAGGCCAGGGCCGAGCTGGATGCGCTGAAAGCTTCGCTCAAGCACGCGCGCTTGCAGTTGTCATTCACCCAGGTGGTGTCGCCGATTGACGGCAGAGTCTCACACGCGCAGGTCACGCAGGGCAATTATGTCACCAGTGGCCAGAGCGAGCTGACGACCATAGTGTCGACCGAACAGATGTACGCCTGGTTTGATGTCGATGAGCAAACCTACCTCAATTATGTCCGCAACCATCTGGTGCGTGTATCGGCAACCCGTGATTCCAGTCCTGTGATGATGGCGCTGTCCGGCGACGCCGGTTATGCATATCAGGGCCATATCGATTTTATCAACAACAGTGTCAATCAGCAGACCGGCTCGATTCGGATGCGGGCCACCTTTGAGAACAACGCCCAGATGCTGATGCCCGGCCTGTTTGCCCGTTTACGGCTGATCGCCAGCAAACCGTATGATGCGATTCTGATTGATGAAAAAGCCGTCGGCACCGATCTCAACCGAAAGTATGTCCTCAAGCTGGATGACGACAATGTGGTGACTTACCAGCCAGTGACCCTGGGTGAGAAAGTCGCTGGCTTGCGTGTGGTGCAATCCGGCCTGACGACAGAGGACAGAATTGTGGTCAGCGGGCTGCAGAAGATCCGGCCGAGTATGCAGGTTGCGCCGAAAGTCGTGGAAATGGCCACCACAGAACAACTGGCCGATATTCACCGCTATCAGCAGTGGCACACAGAAGACAGCAGTGCGGAAGGAAGCAGTGTGCTGACCGCCCGCCAATCAACCGACGCACAGTAATCAGGACAGACTATGTTTTCACAATTTTTTATCCGCAGACCGGTATTTGCTTCTGTGTTATCGCTGCTGTTTGTCATTGTCGGCAGCATCGCGGTCTGGCAGTTGCCGGTGACTGAATATCCGGAAGTGGTGCCGCCGACAGTGGTGGTCACGGCCAAGTATCCCGGCGCCAATCCGGGCGTGATTGCCCAGACAGTGGCTTCGCCACTGGAGCAGGAAATCAATGGTGTGGAGAACATGCTGTACATGTCTTCGCAGTCCACCGCAGACGGCATGATGACGCTGACCATCACTTTTGCTATCGGTACAGATGTTGATCTCGCCGTCTCCCAGGTACAAAGCCGGGTCGACCGGGCGTTGCCGCGTCTGCCACAGCAGGTGCAGCGGCTGGGCGTGGTGACGGAAAAATCCTCGCCGAACCTGACCATGGTGGTGCATCTGTTCTCGCCTGACGACCGCTATGACATGCTGTATCTGTCCAACTTTGCCAATCTCAAGGTCAAAGATGAACTGGCGAAAGTCAGCGGTGTCGGCTCGGTGCGAGCCTTTGGCGCCGGTAATTTCAGCATGCGGGTCTGGCTGGATCCCAATCAGGTCGCCGCGCTGAACCTCACGCCGTCCGACATCGCCGAGGCGATCCGCCAGCAGAATCAGCAGGCCGTGGCGGGCAGTCTGGGTACCCAGCCGGCAAGCCATTCGGATTATCAGTTACTGATCAATGTCAAAGGGCGTCTGTCGACGGTTGAGGAATTTGAGAACATCATTATCCGTGTCGGGGAGCAGGGTGAAATCAGCCGCCTGAAAGATGTGGCGCGGATTGAGCTGGGTGCCGATTCCTACGCGCTGCGCTCCACCCTGGATAATCAGGATGCCGCCGCCATTGGTATTTTTCAGGCGGCGGGTTCGAATGCGATTCAGATCTCCAATGATGTGCGCGCGACCATGGCGCGTCTGGCGCAAGATTTCCCGGAAGGCGTGTCTTACGAGATCGCTTATGACCCGACTGTCTTTGTGCGCGGCTCAATTGAAGCCGTGATTCAGACCCTGCTGGAAGCCGTGTTGCTGGTGGTCGCCGTGGTGGTGCTGTTCCTGCAAACCTGGCGGGCGTCGATCATTCCGCTGGTGGCGGTGCCTGTGTCGCTGATCGGCACTTTCGCCTTTATGCTGCTGATGGGATTCTCCCTCAATGCGCTGTCGCTCTTTGGCCTGGTGCTGGCGATCGGGATTGTGGTCGATGATGCCATTGTGGTGGTGGAAAATGTTGAGCGGAACATCAGTGAAGGCTTGTCTCCGGTCGATGCCACGGTGAAAGCCATGCGCGAAGTCACCGGGCCGATTGTGGCCACCACACTGGTGCTGGCGGCAGTGTTTATTCCCACCGCCTTTATGACCGGACTGACCGGCCAGTTTTACAAGCAGTTTGCGCTGACCATTACCATTTCTACCTTTATTTCAGCGCTCAACTCGCTGACCCTGAGTCCGGCGTTATCGGCGCTGTTGCTCAAAGGCCATGATGCGCCGAAAGACTGGCTGACCCGAGGCATGGACCGGCTGTTCGGCCGCTGGCTGTTCAATCCGTTTAACCGTTTTTTCAGTGCCTTGTCGGGCGGCTATGGCGTGGTAGTCCGCAAAGTCATCCGGGCCGGTGCCATTGCTTCGGTGGCTTATGTTGCCTTGCTGGGTTTCACTGGCTATCAGTTTGCCACCACGCCAACCGGCTATATTCCGGCGCAGGACAAGCAGTATCTGATTGCCTTTGCGCAACTGCCGAATGCCGCGTCGCTGGACCGCACCGATGCGGTGCTGGAAAAGATGTCCGATCTGGCACAGGCGCAGGCCGGCGTCACTAACACTCTGGGTTTCCCCGGACTGAGCATCAACGGTTTTACCAATGCATCCAACAGCGGCATCGTGTTTGTGACGCTGGATGATTTCGACAAACGTCAGGATCCGGCGGCCAGTGCCAACGCGATTGCCGCCCGGCTCAATCAGCAGTATGCCGGTATTGAAGAGGCGTTCGTTGCTGTCTTCCCGCCGCCACCTGTGATGGGCCTTGGCACTATCGGCGGATTCCGGCTGCAGATTGAAGACAGAAACGGGCTGGGTTTTGAGGCCTTGCATCAGGCAACCATGACGGTGATGCAAAAGGCAGCCGCAACCCCTGAACTGGCCGGGGTCTTTTCCGGCTATCAGGTCAACGTGCCGCAGCTGGATATCGAGGTCGACCGCACCAAGGCCATGCAGCAGGGCGTGAACCTGGATGTGCTTTTCCAGACGCTGCAAGGGTATCTCAGCTCAACCTACGTCAATGATCTGAACCTGTTTGGCCGCACGTATCAGGTCAATAT
Organism: Photobacterium sp. SP02; assembly: GCF_038519165.1. NCBI lineage: Bacteria > Pseudomonadati > Pseudomonadota > Gammaproteobacteria > Vibrionales > Vibrionaceae > Photobacterium > Photobacterium sp. SP02. Next base: position 8,531 of record NZ_JASJOJ010000078.1, on the reverse strand, counting down.
GCAGGCCGATCAGGCGTATCGTCAGGATGCCGCGCAGGTGGGCCAGATCAAAGTCCGCAATGCGCAGGGCGACATGGTGCCGATTGATTCTTTTATCCATGTGAAAGATACCGCCGGACCGGATCGCGTGATGCACTACAACGGCTTTATGACGGCTGAAATCAATGGCGGACCGGCTCCCGGTTACAGCTCCGGGGAAGCGCAGGCGGCCATTGAGAAAATACTGGCTGACACTCTGCCGCGGGGCATGAGTTACGAGTGGACTGAACTGACCTATCAGCAGATGATCACCGGGGACTCTAACCTGTACGTGTATCCCTTGGTGATCCTGCTGGTGTTCATGGTACTGGCGGCGCAGTATGAAAGTGTCCGCCTGCCGCTGGCGATCATTCTGATTATTCCGCTCACCTTGCTGTCTGCGCTCAGTGGTGTGGTGCTCTACGGCGGTGATAACAATATCCTGACCCAGATCGGCTTTATCGTACTGGTCGGACTGGCCACCAAGAATGCGATTCTGATTGTGGAGTTCGCCAAAGAGCTGCAGGATCGGGGCTATTCAGTGAAAGACGCGATTCTGGAAGCCAGCCGGCTGCGGCTGCGTCCGATCCTGATGACGTCTATTGCATTTATTATGGGTGTGGCGCCACTGGTGTATTCCACCGGCGCGGGCGCCGAGATGCGTCAGGCCATGGGCGTGGCGGTCTTCTCGGGCATGATAGGCGTGACTGTGTTTGGTCTGTTGCTGACACCGCTGTTTTATTACCTGCTGGCAAAACGCGGACAGCAGAAAGCACCGGCGACAACAGAACCACCCGCACTGGAAAGCGTTCAAGAGGCATCATGAGTGATATCTGGCAGGACACATGTATCGGCATACTGCTGTACAGTGCCGTCAGCTTCTCTCCTGTGCTTGACCGCTCACTGTCACCCGAGAGGCTGTTTCAGGCCTCCCGGGAGGCTTCGCAATACGATGGTCAGGCCTGGCAGTATCTGCTGAATCCGGCCGTTTTGACCAGCTTGCCTGAGCAGACGGCCGGATCGACAGAGACTGTGATTATGGACCTTTGCCGGGGAGAGCAAGACGGCCAGATCATCTGGCAGATCGAGCCGTCTGAACTCTGACTTTCTTACTGAAGGCTCAGTGACCGCCCCGAATATAGTGCAGCGGGGTTTGGCCGGTTTGCTGCTTGAAAAACGCGATAAAGGCACTGTCGCTGGAAAATTCAAGCCGGTACGCCACGTCATTAACCTGAAGCCCGGCAGATAACAGCTCGATGGCTTTCAGTAACCGCCATTGCTGGCGCCAGTCCTGATAAGGCATCCCGGTTTCCCGTATAAACAGCCGGCTGATGGTTTTACTGCTGGCGCCAATCTGTTCACTTAACATCTTGAGTGTCGGGGCATTTTGCTGATCCAGGTGCAGTGCATTGAGCCATGCAGAAAGACGTCTGTCTGATGGCAGAGGCAGGGATAAACAGGCTTCACGCGCATGATGCAGTTCCTCAAAAAATAGCGCGTGTGTCCGTTGCATGCTGTCAGCGGGCTTGTTTGTCGCAGGTATGACAGCAGAGTTCAGCGGTTATCAGATCATCATTGCCGCTCTGATGGTTTTGCTGAGCCTGTCAGGAAAAGCCGCGTCTGTGGCTGAACAGATTCTCAGGCGCTGATGATTGATTGTGCAAGCAGGTAAGGTGGTGCGAGAACAGGTAACGACTCATGCCATCGCCTCAAAGCGCGTCATGACAAACTCAACAAACAAGCGGACCCGCATTGGCAGATGATCGCGGTCGCGATAGAGCATAAACAGGGTACGGGGCTTGCTGCACCAATCCGGCAGGACTCGGCTGAGTTCGCCGTCAGCGATCATAGGCAAAGCAAAATAATCAGGAATATAACCTATTCCCAGGCCAGACTGGATGGCATGAGTCAACATGCGGATTTCATCGACTTCCAGACGCAGGCCTTTCACCGGTTGGTGATCATATTCCATTCCTGTTTCTGTATGAACCAGTTGCCAGGGCGACATGGGATGACAGAGGATCGACGGGTGATCGCTCAGCATCTCCGGGTGAGTGATGGACTGCACCGGATAGTCGGGATGAGCACAGACAATGAAGTGAATGTCTTTGAGCGGACGGGCTATCCAGTTTTCTACCACAGGCGTGCCGACACGAAAAACCACATCCATTGCCTGGGCTTCAATATCAATCAGAGTGTTGGAAAACTGCAGATCTAGCTGAATGTCAGGATATTGCAGCAAAAAATCAAAAAAGATATCACGCAGAAACTGGGAGCCTGCATTGATAGGCGCACTGATACGAATTTTACCTTTCGGCTCATGCTTGTCTTTGTGCAGATCTTCCCCGATGTCACTCAGCTCATCAAACAGTGTGCTGGAGCGTTCAAAATATTGCTGACCGGTATGGGTGAGTGACACCCTGTGGGCATCCCGGTTCAGCAATCGCAATTGCAGATCTGTTTCTAACTGACGAATCCGCCGACTGAGTGTCGACAGTGGCATACTTAAATGTTCAGCGGCTGTTTTAAAGCTGCCCAGCCGGGCAACGGTACAAAAACAGCGCAGATCGTCGAGAGAATAGTTAGATTTCATATTTGGGATTTACCGTGCTGATAATGCCTGTTTATTCAGATCATGAAACCAATAGACTAGCGGTTATCATGTGACAAGTCATCTGGAGTGACTATGAATGCTTCATCAACAACGAAAGCCGTTGTTCTGCTCATTATCTGTACCTTCTTTTGGGGCAGCTGCTTTCCGATTGGTAAACATGCACTTAACGAAGTGCATGCACTCACGCTGGTGTTCTGGCGCTTTGTTATCGCGGCAATCTGCCTTGCGCTCTGTCTGAAGCTGATTGGCTCAGAGCGCTTTGTGTTATCGGCGAAGCAATGGTGCTGGGTGATCGGGGTCAGTGCTGTGGGGGTCGGCGGCCTGAACCTGGGCCTGTTCACCGGGCTGGAGCACACCGAGGCCACCAACGGTTCGCTGATTATGGCCCTCAGCCCTCTGATGACGGCGCTGATCGCCTGTGTGGCCATGCGGACTTTACCCACCTTACCGCAATGCCTCAGTCTGGTGGTCAGCTTGTCTGGCGTGCTGATGGTGATCACTAACGGTCATCTGGAGACGCTACTGAACATGGCGTTTAATCAGGGCGATAAGATGATTTTCTCCGGCATGCTGGCGTGGAGTTTTTACACTTACTGCAGCCAGGGGATCAGCCGCTGGATACCTGTGATCCCTTATACTTTTGTCGGCATGGTCAGCGGGGCAGTGGTGATTGGCCTGATGTGTCTGGCCACACCGGAGGTCAAACCCTTTGCCGAGTTGTCGGGCAGCTCGTCAGTCGGGCTGCTTGAAGTGGCGTACATTGGGTTGTTTGGGACTGTGGCCGGTTATCTGCTGTGGCTGCATGGTGTCCGGGAGCTGGGCTCGCCAACCGCCGCGCTGTTCTTTAATTTTGTCCCTGTGTTTGCGGTGCTCACCGCGTACCTGATGGGGCAGGCCGTGACGCTGCTGCAACTGGTCGGGATTGCGATTGTGATTCTGGGGTTACTGTTGCCAAGGCTGCTCACCTTCCGAAAAGACGCCCGCGCCGCTTGAGTCCAGAGTTGCGGTGCGTGAGCTCCTGCCGATGCGAGAGCGGCAAAGGGTCATTCAATCAAATCTCGTGATTGGTCGCTTTTTTAACGGTTAGAGGCTTCTTCAACCTCGCTGGGATTGCGTGCACACGGCAATTCAGCCAAAAGGCTAATGCTGCAGAAGGTAACTTTCAGTGATTTTTGCGATCGTATGGTATTTCTATTGTTTCATGAGCTTATTGCTTGCTTACCTGGATATTATCCTTGTTGTGCCACCTATCGTCGGAATATTCATTGGATTGAGTGTCCCTTTGACCATTCTTATTTATGTATTGAGTTCGCTATGGACGATATTTCGGCGTGACTGGGAAAAATTAATGTTCCATCAAGTGTGTATGGGGGGGATTGCGTCAGCCTTTTATGTGCAGATGTATTAACCGGGCACAAGAGAAACTGATTTCCCCCGTGATCAGAGGGAAATCAGGCTTCAATTACAGCTCTGCCAGCAACTCATAGGAACGCAGCTTTTTCTCATGGTCGAAGATCAGGGCATTGGCCATGATTTCATCGGCCTGGGTACGTTCTGTCAATTCGATCAATCGGGCCCGGACAGTGTCCTGATCACCGTGGATAGATTCCCGTAGTTGTTTTTCGATCTGGTACTTTTCATGGGGCAGCCACACCGATTCCATGCTCCAGACCGGTGGCGGGATTTTACCCTGAACGCCGCGGATCATATTGAGAAACTTCTGCTTTTCCGTGGTGCCCAGATACTGCGCTTCGTCATTAGTGTCAGCCACAATAATGTTCACGCCTATCATTACATACGGCTTATCCAGCTGCTCTGAAGGCTGGAAATGCTCGCGGTAGATTTGTATCGCGTTCATCATGGCATCGGGTGCGAAGTGAGAGGCAAAGGCAAACGGCAGGCCTTTGATACCGGCCAGTCGGGCACTGTAAGTGCTGGAGCCTAACAGCCAGATGGGGACGGAAGAATCCGATCCCGGATACGCTTTAACCGGCTGGTTGGGTGACACCGGCCCCATGAAAAACTGCAGCTCTTCCAGTAGTTCATCAAAGTTGGGATCCATGCGATCCGGATCGCGGCGCAGCGCATGCATGGTGGGGTAGTCGGTGCCCGGCGCACGGCCCAGACCGAGATCGATACGGTTGGGATACAGCGCTTCCAGGGTGCCGAACTGCTCGGCAATCACCAAGGGCGCATGATTGGGCAGCATCACCCCGCCCGAACCCAGCCGGATGGAATTGGTATGTGCACCGATATGGCTGAGCAGCACAGAGGTAGCGGCACTGGCAATATCGGGCATGTTGTGGTGTTCAGCCAGCCAGAACCGCTTGTAACCCCATTTTTCAGCGTGTTGCGCCAGAGATACAGAACGCGCATAAGTGGACGAGAAATCAGCCCCTTCAGCAACAGGGGCTAGATCTAATATTGAGCGAGGCGGTAGCGTCATGGACCCTTCTTTCATATCAACAATGAACGATTGCCTGACTATGCCTGTTTATTTCAGCTTGGTAAACAGACAGAATATTGCTTCGAATGGATCGTTCACATCAAACATTAAAAATCAATAAATAAGGTCTGGAGTGATGCTTTTACATGATCAGAAAAGGTGCAAAATAAGCTATATTTTGCACCTGTCATAAAAACAAATTTTCAAGTAATAATTATCAATCTATTATTCTGGCTTGTTTTTATTTACTTTTAATTTCATTTGGTTGCCAGAGAATTCATTTGAATAATATGGCCAGATATAAGGGCCACCTGAACCTTCATTCAAATCTTGATGAATGACTTCCCAGCCACCCATTGTTGGTGGTGTACTTTCTTCAAGAACCATAAACATCAGGCTAGTAATAGGCTGTTTATTGGGTTCACCTTTTTTCCAGTACATGTAAATATATTTACCACCTGCACCGGCATTCAAATCATCTGCAGACCACTCCCAGCCCGGCATGCTGTTATCTTGTTTTGTATCATAAGCTTTGAAGGTGACGGAAGTGATTGGATCGCTTGGCTGTTCTTCTTTCTGAAAACCAACATAAATATAATTTCCGCCAACACCTGAATTTAAATCGACAGAGTAAAACTCCCAACCGCGCTCATATAATGGTCCACGAGTGTCGACAGACTGGATAGTTAAGTTGGTTAGTGCTTGAGTCATTATATTCTCCTTTTCATTGGATCATCATTATTTGTCTTAAAGTTCGGTGATGTTTTTGTGAATAAAAACAAAACTAACTATAACTCCAATAATTCCATTAATACGGCTTGTTAATCTCATTAATATCTGGAGTTAGTCTGACTATAGTCCCGAAGAAATAAATTGGAGAATGAGATATCTTATTTTAAAGTATTTTTTCGACTGAGATCACTGAATACATTTTTATCAAAATTGTCAGTAAAGGATGAGGCTGAATCACGACCCTTGTCATACCAAGCATCATGAAACAACCTGTCAATTTATGGTGTTTTTTAGATCAAGCGCGACTCATGCTTTGTGGTTTTCTTCAGTATCATGATTCGAGCGCTCAAAGGCCATTTCTTCGTGGATTCTGTCTTCAAACTGCCTGAAGAGTTTGAGGTAGTTATTATCAAACCGTTCGCCTTCGTTCGACTCGCCCAGCCAGGCCTGATAGAGACCGGCAGACAGTTCGTCATCCACCCGTTTGTACGCGGATTTCTGTTGCTGGGCCAGACGAGACGGAAGGCCCCTCTCACGCAGGGCGGCGGCGACGATTTCCAGCGCCGAATGGTAGGTTTCAGACTCAATCACATCAGCGCCGGCCTGACGGAGCCGGTAACTGTGTCCGCGGTCGAAGGCCCGTGCCAGGATTTTGACGTTCGGGTAAGTGTGCTTGATATGTTTGACCAGCATGATGCTGCTTTCCTGATTGTCCATCGCAACCACCACCATGGCGGCATGTTCTATCCCTGCAGTGTGCAGCAGATCCGGGCGGGTGGCATCGCCAAAATAGGCCTTGGTGTTGATTCTTCGCATGGTATCTATGATGGTCGACTGGTGATCTAGCACCACAGTTTTGATGCCGTTGGCGATCAGCAGGCGGTTGACGATCTGGCCGAAGCGGCCGATCCCGGCAATGATCACCGTGCCCTGTTCATCAATGGTATCGGCTTCGCGCTCATTAGAGGAATGTTCAAAGCGCGGCAATATGACTTTGTCGTAGAAAATGAACAGTCCGGGGGTGAACATCATCGACAGCGCAACTACCAAAGACAAGGTTTGCGCCAGCTCTGGGGGCAGCACATGATTCTGGACGGTGAAACTGATAAGGACGAACCCGAACTCACCGGCCTGGGCCAGACTCAGGGCAAACAGCCAGCGGTTACTGTTGCGGATCCGGAAAATCAACGCCAGCAAGAATAGCACCAGTGCTTTTACCAGCATGATGCCCAGTGTCAGACCAATCACGGTGAAGAACTCGCTGAACAGAATGTTGAAATTGATCCCGGCACCAACGGTGATAAAGAACAGGCCCAGCAGCAGCCCTTTAAAGGGATCGATGTTGGATTCCAGTTCATGGCGAAATTCACTGTTCGCCAGCACTACACCGGCAAGAAAAGTCCCCAGCGCCGGCGATAAACCCACCAGACTCATCAGGATAGAGACACCCAGTACCAGCATCAGGGCGGTGGCGGTAAAAATTTCCCGCAGACCTGAAGCGGCGACAAAGCGGAACAAAGGGCGGCTGAGAAAATGACCGCCAACCACCACAAAGGCAATGGAGGCGGTGATCACCAGACCATAAGCCCAACCGGGCAATCCCGCTACCAGGCTGAGTTCTTCATGGTGTTCGGCCGCCGCCGCTGTCGCTGATTGTGCCTGCGCAATTAACTCGGGCAATGCCAGCAGCGGTAGCAGCGCCAGCATGGGGATGACGGCTATGTCCTGAAACAGCAACACAGAAAATGCATTTTTACCGCCTTCGGTCCGGCCAAGCCCTTTTTCGTTGAAGGTTTGCAGCACAATGGCGGTGGAGGACATCGCCAGAATCAGGCCAATTGCCAGCGCCAGCGTCCAGGGCAATTCGAAAAGCAGTCCCGCGCCGGTAAAGGCAAGGGCAGTCAGACCGATTTGTAACCCGCCCAGTCCGATGAGCCGGTGCCGCATGGCCCAGAGCGATTTTGGCTCCAGTTCGAGACCGACCAGAAACAGCATGATGACCACACCAAATTCGGCAAAGTGCTGAATAGAGGTGGTTTCTTCGCCCACTAAGCCGATGACCGGCCCGATAACCACCCCGGCAATCAAATAGCCAAGCACGGAACCGAGGCCAAAGCGCTGCGCCAGCGGCACGGCAATCACGGCTGCGATCAGATAGATAAAGGCATAGATGAGATATTCCGTCATGTTGCTTCCTTTTGACCGACGTGGCGGGGGAATCTTGTGCACAGTCTGATAGTTATATGTCAGTGAGTGGTATTTTCAAAGGTGTCTTTTAGGGTAGGGGAGCTATGGCTGGGAGTTCTGTTATATATGCAGGTATGTCGCGCTTGAATCCGGTGGTTTTCTTGGCATTGTGTGATGCGCGCCAGACACTCTTTGTCGGGCCAAAGAGTGCCCAGAAAGCCTTTTTGTTCTTTGGTGTGGTCCGGGTCGGTTGTAGGCGCTCCCGGCGCCGACAACCTGAAAATTCGTCCTGAATTTTTCCCTTGGGGAGTGGGTTTCTTTGGCGTTTTGGGGTGTTGAGGCTGGGGATTTTGGTACGGCTGAGGTATGTCGCGCTTGAGTCCGGTGGTTCTTTTGGCATGGTGTGACGCGCGCCAGACACTCTTTGTCGGGCCAAAGAGTGCCCAGAAAGCCCTTTTTGTTCTTTGGTGTGGTCCGGGTCGGTTGTAGGCGCTCCCGGCGCCGACAACCTAAAAATTCGTCCTGAATTTTTCC